>CAYMBT010000301.1:0-2689 GCA_964388755.1 uncultured Pseudobdellovibrionaceae bacterium
AAAGTACTGATGGGAATTAAATATTAAGTTTACAGCCATAGTTCCAACTTTAACGCCCTCTTCAAGATTAAGAGTCTCATTCTATTATATCGAACTCATATTGATATTCTTGAATTTTCTTGAATTTGTCGGTTTTTTGTCTAGCTTTGCATCTCAAAATAAGTCAATTATTTCAATAATATAACCTGAGGTTATAGAACCTATTTTCAAAACTAATAATCATCATGTTTTATCAATGACGAGTGCGGATCAAAAGACTATATCTGCTCAAGTGACAATGACAAAAAATTCTTCATATCTTGCCCCAGAATCACTGCTGGGTATCTATATTCATATCCCTTTTTGCTTACAACGCTGTTCATACTGTGATTTTGCGACCTACTCTAAAGATCAAATTCAGGCCAACCAAAACTATGTAGATACTGTCATTGAAGAGGCTCAAAAAAGACGTCATTTATTCTCCCATAAAAAAATTCAAACTATTTATTTTGGCGGAGGCACCCCAAGTCTTCTTAAGCCCCAACAAATTGAGCAACTGATCACTTCTTTTCTTAAGCTGGATTTTACATTTGTAGATGATATTGAAATCACTTTAGAAGTGAATCCCGCAACTCTTAATCCAGAAAATTGCAGGGACTTAAAAAATGCAGGTGTCAACAGAGTCAGCCTTGGCTGCCAATCATTTAACGATGAATTTTTAAAGGCCTGTAACCGCGAGCACAATGCTCAAGACAGCTTGAATACAATTGAATTGATCAATAAGAATTTTGATAATTACAGTCTTGATTTGCTTTTCTCGTTGCCCCAGCAAAACCTCTCTCACCTTAAAGAAGACCTTAAAATATTACGACAAATCTCTCCGCCCCACGTCAGTGCATATTGTCTGACCGTCCCCCCCAAACATCCAATGAATGCCGGAAGAGCGCCTGATAACGAACAGGTCAAAATGTTTGACCTGGTTCAGTCAGAACTTTTTGCTTCAGGCTTAAGTCAGTATGAAATTTCAAATTTCTCTAAACCTGGTTTTGAGTCACGACACAACAATCTTTATTGGACCGATCAAAGTTATTGGGGCCTTGGACTGAGTGCCCATTCCTATTTGCGTGAACCCGGCTGGGGAGAACGGTTTTGGAATGTCTCAGGTTATGAAAAATATATCGAGCAAGTGAAAGCACTTTCTGAGAGCAACGACTCATTTCCTCAACAGCAGATTGAGCGCCTTAAAATCCACGAGTCTTTGAGTGATTTTTGTCATACCCACCTAAGAATGATGAGGGGTTTAAATGCGATCTCGCTGCGTCAAAAGTTTGGTGAGTCCCTTTATCGAGAAGTAGAAATACGTCTTAAAAACTTAGAAGCTCAAAACCTTTTGCAAAAAAACAATGACACGTGGAGGCTCTCTGAGAGCGGCATTCTTCTGAGCAACAGAGTGTTTTCTGAGCTGCTATTTACTGAAACTGACATTGACAAATTGAAACGGGACCCCATAATTTAACACAACCAAGTTGCGGTATTTAATTTTCGCTTTTGGTTTTGAATTTCAAGGGATTTGACCAGTGATTTTCATGAGGAGTTGACGTGGATAATGACGATAAAAGCAAAGCCATTCCTGAATCAATGGATGATGAAAACAACAATTCATCAACCGACGAACAGACATCCCCCATTGATCTCTCTTCAAACGGAACCCAAGAGAGCTCGCCCCTCACTGATGCTGAAAAGCTAAGCCAGCTTGAAAAAGATCATCTTTATTTACGTGCCGAGCTGGAAAACATAAAGCGCCAGAACATTAAAGAGCGATCTCAACTTTTACGTTTTGGTGGCGAACGCATGGCTCGTGATCTTTTAGACACCATTGATGTTTTTAAGTCAGCACTCTCTAGCGAAATCAAAGCTGAAAATTTTGAGAGTTTTGTGAAGGGCATTGAAATGACCTTACAAAGCCTCACCAGCGTTCTTGAAAAACATGGTATTAAAGAGATGAACTGTCTTGGACTAGCCTTTGATCCCAATACTCAAGAGGCCATCAGCAGCGAACCGACCGATCAGTTTCCCGAAGGACATGTGACCCAGGTCTTTAAAGCTCCCTATCTTTACCACGATAAGCTTTTGCGCCCAGGACAAGTCGTTGTCAGTCGTGCAAAAACTGATTAGTCTTATCTTAGCTTGAAGAAAATAGACTATTATAACATTTTACAAATTGATCCCAAGGCCTCCGTCAAAACCATAAAGTCGGCATACCGACAAATGGCTCTTAAATATCACCCGGATCATAATCCTGATAACGAAGAGGCTAAAAAAAAATTCGCACTGATTCGCGCAGCTTATGAACTGCTTTCTGATCCTCAAGCTAAATTGGCTTACGATAAAACCTACTCTCCTGATCCGCAAACCCAAACACCCTTTAGCTCTCAAACGGCCGAGCCTTATGACGAAACTCCTGGCCCTAAACCCTCAACCAAAAATCCTTCAAAAAACTTACGCTATAATATTTATGTCACTTTAGAGGACATTCTTGAAGGAACTCAAAAAACCATAAGATATATTCGAAAAGGCAAATTAGACAAAGAGACTATAGAAGTCACAGTACCCATCCCCCGCGGAGCGTTTCATCAACAACGCCTTAAGCTTTCTCAGTATGGTGACTTTGATGGTACTCAGTTTGCCGATCTTTTTGTGATTATTCATC
>CAYMBT010000302.1:0-2668 GCA_964388755.1 uncultured Pseudobdellovibrionaceae bacterium
CAAAATCGTTTTCCCCATGCTCTTTTGCTCACCGGCCCGCGCGGCACTGGTAAAACCAGTACAGCTCGAATCATTGCAAAAACACTTCTGTGCTTGAATCGACAAAATCAAAACCCTTGCGGCGAATGCCGATCTTGTCTTGATATCAAAGAGGATAAACATCTTGATGTGATTGAGATTGATGGGGCCAGCAATAACGGCGTTGATCATATCCGCGAACTCAGAGAGACCATTGGCTATATGCCAAGCTCTGGCGCCTACAAAATATATATCATCGATGAAGTCCATATGCTTTCGACCAGTGCCTTTAATGCCCTTTTAAAAACTTTAGAAGAGCCACCGGATCATGTGATTTTTATTTTTGCCACCACAGAAGTGCAAAAGATTCCGGCGACGATTTTATCTCGTTGTCAGCGGTTTGATTTCAGAAACCACTCTATTACGGACATTAAAAACCATTTGCAAAATATTTGTCAGATAGAAAATATTTCTTTTGAAGACGAAGCTCTTTGGGTGATCGCAAAGCAAGCCAAAGGCTCAATGCGTGATTCGTTAACACTGATTGATCAGTTGATTTCTTTCTCGCAAAACTCTCTCACCCTGGCTTCTGTCATGAGTGTTCTTGGGCTCACTCATCGCTCACTGCTGCTTGAAATACTAAGAGCCATCTCTGAAGCCAGTGAATCTAAAATGTTTTTGGCGATTGATAAATTAAAAACCGCGGGGCTTGATCCCCTGTTATTTGCTGAAGACTTTCTTGAAACTCTTCGCAACAGTCTTTTGGTGAAAATGAACTGTCACAAACAAAAGAGCTTAGAAATATCTGAAAGCGAAGTGACCGAGCTTGAGCAAATCACCCTCAATCTTAAGGTCGAAGAGATTCACCTTTTGTTTGATGTGACTTTTTCGTCGGTTCAACGTATTGCCAGTAGCTTTGATCCGCTACTGGGGTTAGAGATGCTTCTTTTTAAACTTCTTTATCTTCCGCGATTGACGACAACACTGAATCCTTCGCAAACGGTCAGTGGTTCTTCGTCGCCTGCCAAAAAATCGACTCAACAAACACCTGTGAGCCAGCACAATCAAAGTTCGACGGCGAAAAACCATTCACCGGCGACGGCCCCAGTGGCTGCTGAAACCAAAGTCACACAAAATCAAAACACGGCCACAAGCCCAACTACAAATTCTACAAATCAAAATACAGAGAGTCCTTTAAAAACCACCGCCCCAAAATCTTCGTTGATTGTGCCTTTGCCAGAGGTCACACCCATCGGAAGAAGTTGGCCTGAATTTGTTCATGCCGTAAAACAGGTCAATGGTTTTTTAGGAGCTCTTCTTGAGCACACCTCAATTATTGAAGAGTCTGATGGTCACCTTCAGTTGGGACTACCCGAGAAAATGTCTTTTTTAATCGATAAACTCAAAGATGCCAAAAACATCGAGCGCACCGAGAATTTTTTAGTCAACTTTTGGCAGGATAAAAGAAAAGTGGACGTGATTTTGCTGAATAAAAATCAGAGTCTTAAAACCATCTCTCCCAAAGCCATCGAAGAGCAAAATCAAATCAAAAAACAAAAAAAAGAAATTGATACTATCGAAGCCCACCCTTTAGTGCGTGCGGCTGAAGAAGTCTTTAAAGACAGTATGACCCAAGTCAGCGTAACAGATAAAACAACACATCCATCACCATCATTAGGGAGCCAATTATGAAAGGTCAAGGACGCGGCAACAGCATGCAAAATCTCATCCGCCAAGCCAATCAAATGCAAAGTAAAATGAAGAAGCTGCAAGAAGAACTGGCTCTTAAAGAGTACAGCTCGCAATCCGGCGGCGGAGCGATCTCGGTCACCATTCGTGGTGAAAACCATATTGCTTCTCTGACAATTAATCCTGAAATTTTTAAAGAAGCCGATGCAGAGATGTTGCAAGATATGCTGACAACAGCGCTTAACGACGCTCTAGAGACGGCTAAAAAAGACCAAGATGCTGAAATGGCAAAACTGACCGGCCAAATGAATATCCCTGGGCTCTTTTAATGTTTAGAATTCCCACTCTAGATAAACTCATCCACGAAATCAGTCGCCTGCCCGGAGTGGGTCCCAAATCGGCCCAAAGACTCACCCATTATCTTTTAAAAAATCCCCAGTTCTCAGAGCAACTGCGCGAATCATTACGCATGGTCGAAGTGAGTATCAGACTTTGTGATCGTTGTTTTAACTACACCGATGACCCCAGAGGCGAATGCAGACTTTGCCTGAGCACCCACAGAAGTTCTGAAGTTTTATGTGTTGTCGAGCAGCCCGAGGACATCCTGCAAATCGAAGGTTCGGGTGCTTACTCTGGCCTTTATCATGTTCTTCATGGGGCGATTTCACCTTTAGAAGGCATCACGCCAGATAAACTTAAAATTCGCGAACTTTTAAGTCGTATCAAAGACCTAAAAGATCTTAAAGAAATCATTCTTGCCGTGGACTCTGATCTTGAGGGAGACACGACAGTACTTTATCTGCACCAAGAGCTTTCTTCTTTTCAACTCAAGGTCACCCGTCTGGCACAAGGTATTCCCATGGGCAGTGATATCGATTATATTGATGATCGAACACTCCATCGAGCATTATCTTATAGGACTGAAGTTTAATGGCACTGATTAATCAAGAAGCAAAAGAGC
>CAYMBT010000303.1:0-2644 GCA_964388755.1 uncultured Pseudobdellovibrionaceae bacterium
GAGACTGTTACAATCAATTGGGCGTGCTTTAAACAAACCCTTTCACACCAATCAGCAATTCTATGAAATTTTAGTTTTTTACCCCAATGGGCTGATACCCAAACTTCTGAACCATTGTATTCCATGATCAGCGGAATACGCCAAAGGCGAGAAAGAATGACTCCCGAAAAATTACCTAAAGCTAAACGTTGATAAATCACTGAAAATTGATTGTCGTATTTTTTTTGTTTTAATTTTTTTAAAATTTCATAAGAGTAAAGGTAATTATTGATTTCTATGGGATAGCCAAATGTACGATTGAACTCTAAGGGTAAAAATTCTACCTCTTTATCCACCATTAATGGGGCAGAGATGGCGCCACAAGTGACTGGGTAGCCAAGCCTCTGAAAACCGTTAACGACACCAGCGACGTGTCCTACAGATCCCCCAGCTTTAACACCAAACCAAAGATTCGTTTTTAAAAAGAAGACTTTTTTAATATCGACAAATGGTAGATCTAAGGGTTTTCTTATGAGTAAGGGCATTAGAAGCAATGCACTTCTAAAGACAGAAATTAGGCCTGCCATACTAGAGCTAATGACTTCAAAAGAGGCCTTAAACATTTTTTTGCGTCCTAAGACCTGTTGATTGTTCTCTGAAAAAATTATGAGTTCTGTGGCACCCGAAAACAAACAAAAGGCGCAAATGATTTCTATAAGATTATTCTTTTCACCCTCATTGATATAATAATAAATTCTGTTAATAGATTTTTTTCTTAAGAAAAAATAAAGCTTTTTTATTCCCACTGAACGAACAAGGGTTGATATTTCTAAAACCTCAATGGGACGACCTAAAATTCGTTGATGATCTTCTTTAGCTTTTTCAGTCAGAGGGTAAATGGTCAGGATAAAATCGTTCTCGTTAACAATAGATGGTAAATCGTTTTGGGTATGGGCCTTGAGTCTAAAAAAGATAATCAGACCAACACCAAGCCATAAACCATAGACGACACTCGACGCCATGGCCGCACCCGTTGCGCCGTACTGGGGAATCCATAAAAAGTTTAGGGGGATGTTCACTAAAAAAGCCAGTAGGGGCCCAACAACCATCAACCAAGATCGTCCGGCCGCTGCTATAAAATTTTGAATCACAGTGGATAATGACAAAAAGAACATGCCCGGTAACAAGTATAAAAAAGGTTCGATCGAAGGACGATATTTTTTACCGTAAAGCAGAGGTAAAAAATAATCCACCAGAAGGCTTGCCATAAAACAGCCTACTAAAACCACCACTCCTAATAAAATCAAAATTTTTAATGCAAATTTTCGTTTTTCATCAAAAGAACCAAGACTTGATAGCTTTGCAAATAGTACCGTCCCCACCACCACAGGCAGGGTATACACCACATCAGAAATCGAAACGGCAATCGAGTAAAAACCAGCACTCTCTGAACCTTCTATGGCTTTCACCATCAAAAGATCAAACCTTAAACACAAATAAGAAAATAGGGCGGCTAAATAAGCACTCAGTCCATAAATAGCAGTCGACTTTAAAAGCTTAAGGGATGGAAAGGGAAATTTAAAATGAACAGCCTTTAGTACCCTATAAAACGAATAAACAGAGATCAGAGAGAGTGCTATAAATAAGCACAAAAAAAGTGGAACCACTGAGCTTAAACCCAAATAAATAAAAAGACCTAAAATTGAGATATGAATAAGGCGATGTAAAATATCAATGGTATTGATCAGACGTATATTTTGCAGACCTAAAAGAAGACTTTGAGAAAACAACAGCAAAAGGCCTGGGTAAATCCAAAGTAAAGACACATAAAAAAGCGAGCCATCGATCGGGATAAAACTGGGATCATATTTTTTAAGGGTAATCAGTATAATATTGATAAGAGTCCCGCAGATCAATATCACCATCAGCGAGTTGCCAACGAGGCTTGTCACATAGCTTTTTGATTGGGCTGAGACGTATGTATTTGACGTGCTTAAGCCTAAGTTACCAAGTTGTACGGCCACAGCCGCTAGTGCCACGGCAGAGGCGTAAATCCCCTGCCCTTCGGGCCCTAGAAGACGAGCAATAACAATACTGACAAAAAGTCCAATGGCTATGGTGACGATTCTGGCGATGAACGTTTCCCCAACTTTTGCAAAAAAATCTTTAGGCTTAATTTTTTCGGTCAATGATGGGGTTAGGGTGCTCATTTTTGGATGTAGGCCTTGTGCCACAAGACGAAGTTATATATGTACCAAAGCTGGTGACCGGATTTGTTATCGATCATCTTTTGGATGTGAGCTTTATTAAAAAAGTCAGTGGTGTCGCAAAATTCAAGCAGATCACGTTCTATTTTTTCACCCAACTTATCAAAAAGCCATTCATAAACCGGGACACCAAAACCCTGCTTGGGACGGTCGATGATTTTATCGGGGATAAGACCGCGTACAGCTTTTTTAAGGATATATTTACTAACATCATTTTTTGTTTTGAGTTCCGTAGGGATGTTCATCGCTAGTTCTACAAATTTATGATCAAGAAACGGGACACGAGCTTCAAGACTCACACCCATACTCATTTTATCAACTCTCATCAATAGCAATTCAGGCAGACGCATTTTAAGATCCAGATAGGACATCCAGTTGAGTGTGGTTGGCCTTGGACA
>CAYMBT010000304.1:0-2615 GCA_964388755.1 uncultured Pseudobdellovibrionaceae bacterium
AAAACTGTGTTGATCAGCCTTAAGAGTTTGGCCCTGGTCATCTTTGATAAATGTATGCATGGGGATACAACAAAAGTTGTAGCGACCCACGGGGGTCGCCTGTTGGTGAATCCAGGGGTAAACACAGAAAGTTTTTGAAATCTCCTGCATTTACGAGTTAAGCGTCACCATTTTAAGATACTCATTCATTCTGGTATTCAGAGCTTCTTTGGTCAGCGCTTTGAGTGATGTGATCCCAAAATTTTGTACAGTAAAGCTTGCGATCACTGCCCCTCGAACACAACCTTGTTTAAGATTTTCAAAAGAAAGGCTTTCGTTTTTTGCAGCCAAGTATCCAAAAAGCCCACCGGCAAAAGAGTCTCCGGCCCCCGTGGGGTCAGTGACTTTAGAAATGGGGTAAGCAGGAAGTGCAAAAAACTGATCAGCCATTTTTAGAATAAAACCATATTCGCCTCGTTTAATGATCACAGCCTTAGGACCCATTTTTAAGATCTCGTCAGCAGCGGCGATGGCGTTATTTTTTTCAGTTAAAAGAATGGATTCGCCTTCGTTGATCACAAGAAGATCTACTTTTTCAAGGACTTTAACCAAATCTTTTTTCTTAGAAGTGATCCAAAAGTTCATTGTGTCAGAAGCTACAATTTTAGGAGAATCGATTTGATTAAGAACATCCAGTTGTAAAAGAGGATCAATATTAGCAAGAAAGGCAAAAGAACTTTTTTTATATTTTTCAGGAAGCTTTGGATTAAAATGCTCAAACACATTGAGTTCCGTGTTCAATGTAATCGCTTCGTTCATGTTGCTATCGTATTTGCCTTCCCAATGAAAGGTTTTGCCCTCAACAATTTGCAGACCTTCGGTGTCCACTTCTCGACGCTTAAGCATCTCTAAATCTTCGCTACTGTAATCACTACCGACCACACCGACCACTCGCACAGGAGCAAAGTGACTGGCGGCTAAAGAAAAGTAATTGGCTGATCCACCAAGGGTTCGAGCCACTTTGCCTTCGGGGCTACTGATTGAGTCATAAGCGAGGCTACCAACCACAAGAATTTCAGACATATTTATCTCCTAAAAAATGTTTTAAGAGATTTAGATATTACCCTAAGACGCCAGTGGCAACATTTTGTTGCTCGGGACGCCCCTTATACATAGAGGTCAGTTGACCGCAGGCGGCAAAGATGTCGCGCCCCATGGTTTTACGAATAGTCACATGAAACCCTCGATCCAGCAAATAGCGCTGAAACCCAAAGATCCGTGATGAAGGCGGGCGATGATAACCAGAGTCAGGATGTTCATTAAATGGAATCAAATTAATCTTACAAGGAACATTTTTAATTCTATGGGCCAGCTCGCGGGCGTGCTCCATTTGATCGGTGACATCCTTCAACATGACGTATTCAAAAGTCACACGATCACCACTCAAGCGTGCGTGCTCCTGGCAAGCCTTAATTAAAATGTCCAGAGGATACTTTTTATTGATGGGCATAATATCATTACGAATCTCATCGTTAGGAGCATTAAGACTCACAGCCAGTCGAACACCGGCTTGAGTCACAAGCGGCATTTGCGGCACAAGTCCCGAAGTAGAAACAGTGATTTTTTTACGGCTCAGGTTGATTCCAAAATCAGATTTTAAAATATCAATGGAATCAAAAACAGCTTCGGTATTATCAAGCGGTTCACCCATGCCCATAAAGACGATGTTACTGATCCGCTCTTCACCCATGTCTTTTTTGACTTGTAAAAATTGGCCCACGATTTCACCGGCCGTAAGCCTACGCTTAAGCTTCTGTTTGCCGGTAAAACAAAACTTGCAAGCCATGTTGCAACCCACTTCAGATGAAAGACATAAAGTCTTACGATCTTCTGAAGGTATCATCACAGCTTCCACAGTCTGACCAAGTCCAATATCAAAAAGATACTTTCGAGTCCCATCACTACTCACCCGGAGATCAACCACAGGTGGTAAATCAAAGCTCATTTTTTCATTCAGCAGGGCTCTAAAATCTTTAGAAAGGTTAGTCATTAAATCCGTCTGATTAATGCCTTTTTCGTAAACCCATTTATAAAGCTGCTCGGCACGAAACTTCTCTTTACCCATACCCGAAAAATGGGCCTGAAGCTTGGGCATTGAAAGGGAAAAAAAATCAGTCTTTTGGGATTCAATCATGATGGGCTCTTTTAGCATAAGTACTCTGGGGGGCGAAGCCCAATTATAAAAATGCCACACTTGCGGGAGTGGTTCTGTTTTGGCTTTCTTTTGTTTTCTCCTCTGTTTTGAGAACTCGGGCTCCTGACGGCCACATGCTTTAGCTGTACAGCTAAAGCATGCCGTGGCCCCTCGCTGGAGTCGCCTGCGGCGAGCGCATCCGCTCTCCAGAGGTTCTCAAAACAGAGGAGAAAACAAAAGAAAGCCACAAAAGAACGGGCAGCTCCCTTATTGGGGGTGGGCACAGGGTTGGGATGGATTTTTTTGATTAGGTGTTAGGGTAAACAGACCGCCGTGGGGTGAAAGGTGGTCTTGGGTTGGAGGGAAGATTGGGGGGGTGTTTTTTTGGGGGGTTAGAGTGGGGGGTGGGGAGGGGGTTGGTGTTGGGGGGATGGGGTTTGGG
>CAYMBT010000305.1:0-2573 GCA_964388755.1 uncultured Pseudobdellovibrionaceae bacterium
AACAGGGCCTGGCACCTAAAAAAGTTAGTTTTTGTTTTTGATACCCATTCGTTGGCAGACGTTGCGGGTGATTTCTGAAGCTGTTTCTTCAAGAGCGCGGTCGGTGACATTAAAGACAGGCCAGCGTTTATTTTTTTGAAAAATGATTTTTGCGTACTCAATTTCTTCGTAGATATTATCCAGGCGTGCGTATTCTCCACCGGGGTCTTGGCCAAACTTTTCTAGGCGACTTTGCCGAATTCTTTGTAAACTATCAGGCTCAATAGTCAGTCCAACAATTTTACGTTGATCGATTTCAAAAAGTTCTTTTGGCAGTGGCGTCCCTTTGACAAGGGGAATATTGGCCACTTTCCAACCCTTATATCCTAAAAATAAACTTAAAGGAGTTTTACTAGTTCGACTAATACCCACAAGAACAATATCAGCTCGATCTAAATCCACAGACACTTTGCCATCATCATGACGGACCGAAAATTCGATGGCCTCGACTCTGCGAAAGTAGGTTTCGTCCACAGAGTGCAATTTGCCGGCTTCGCGATCATTGTTCTCAACATTTAAAAAGAGATCCAGACTTTGCAAAAGGGGACCAAGAAGATCGACCTGTAGTAAGTTTTTTTCGGCAGCCTTTTCTTCGAGGTATTTTCGCAGACTGGGGCTAACAACCGTGTGAACAATCATGGCGCCTTTTTTAAAGGCCTCGTTAACGACACTATCGACTTGGCTTTCGGTACGAACATTTTTATTACGAAAAATATGAAAATCAAATTTTGAGTAATGAACCACAGCAGCCCGGGTCATGACGGCGGCAGTTTCTCCGGTGCCGTCAGAGATGATGTAGACAAAGGCTTTTTGCTCTTCAGGCTGTTGTTCCATAAAAAAAGGGTTTTCCTATGAATCTTGGGTTTCTATTTGGTTGTTGTAAATCTGATCTAAAATCCCGTTAATAAAGTTTTTTGAATCTTGAGAGCTGTATTTTTTAGCGAGATCGATGATGTCTGTGATGACCAATTTAGGTGAAGTTTGGGTTTCTTTAGAGAAAGAAAGTTCAAAAATGGCTATCTGAAGTAAAATTTTATCAATCATTGCAATTCGATCGATCCGCCAGTTATCGCTGAGTTGGCTGATCATATTGTTGATTTCGGTTTCTTGGGCAATGACGTTTTCGGTTAAGAAAAAGGCATAGTCTTTGGTCTCTTGATCAAATTTAAAGTTATCAGCGAAAGCAAAAAAAAGTTCTTTGGCACTGGATTCATCTTGAAAACTTTTTTGAAAGAGAACTTGTAAAGCCACTTCTCGAGCTTTTCTTTGGGATTTCATAATTCAACTTCTTTGGACGTTGGGGGTTTGTCAGATAGGTTAGCTACAAATTCTGACACATCTTTAAATGTTTTATAAACACTGGCAAAACGGACATAAGCCACTTCATCAATTTTTTTAAGCTCTTTCATAACGTACTGGCCGATCATATCCGTTGAGATCTCTTTATCAGAGTTTTCACTGACCCAAGCCGTTACGGCTTCAACCATTTGTTCGATTTTAGACGAACTAATGGGGCGCTTTTGACAGGCCGCTTTGATACCACCAAGAAGTTTCTCTGGTCCAAAAGGCTCTCGTCGTCCGTCTTTTTTGACCACCATGGGCAAATTGATAAGAATAGTTTCAACGGTTGTAAAACGAGAGGCACAACGCTCACATTCGCGACGACGCCTGGTGGACTCGCCATTTTTTTGTGAGCGGGTATCAAGAACCTTAGTGTCAGGGCAATGGCAAGATGGACATTTCATCAGGACAAAAGTATGAAATATGTGACAATCGGTCAAGTTCTTTGGGTCTTGATTTGTGACTAAAACTTACAATGAAGGCTTAAGAGTTTTAAAATAAAGAGATGAGTCTCTTTAAGCTTCCCTATTTTTATGTGTTTTTTACTTTTACTCTCTTAATACCTCAGGCTTTTGCTGTCGAAGTGGGTAAAGATGCCGCCATGAAGTACTTTACCGGCAAACCCAGTCGATCTCCTGATACAAGCTCAAATATTTCTGTTTCACCCCCCCCAAGTGCGGACTATGACAGTCTTCTTTCTGTGGCTCTGGGCGGCCTGATTCAAACCCAGAGTTATGGATGGTCCGAGCAGTCTGTTGAGGGTTGGAACGTAGAGGCGGCTTATCAAACCCAAAGTGATTACTTTCTCACTGGTTACGCCCTAGATTTTCAGAAATTTGTAAATGAGGGCGAAGAACTGAGTAAAATAGCCTTTTTATTTTCTATGAGTTTTCCTCGACGTCAGACGTTTCCCGTGTATATTGGGGTCTCAGCCGGACCGGGTTTCTTTTTTAAACAAAAAAAGGATGAATCCCAGTTTAGTTTTGATTATAAAGCCTACATGGGAATGCGTTTGAGCCAAAGTTATAGTTTATTCTTTCTAGAGGGTGGAGTTAAAAACCATCTTCATATTTTAACCGATGGTCAGTTTATTGGTTGGTATATGTCCTCAGGTGTGGCGTATCGATTTTGAAATATCACAGACATCTTCTTCTCACTTGCGCTGAAACTTTAGAAGCGATCTTTTTTGAAGA
>CAYMBT010000306.1:0-2563 GCA_964388755.1 uncultured Pseudobdellovibrionaceae bacterium
TACCATCACCTAAGTCGTGATGAAAAAATAGAGATGACCGATCACTGGATGTGCTGGAAAAGAGCTGATTTTTTTAAACCCCTTTGCCAAAGACCAGTGACCCTAGAGGGACTTAAGTCAGAACAAGAACAACAAGATATTTCGTCCCTTTAATTAATCAATGTTATTCTAATTACAAATACGGGCATTTTAAAGCCTGTATTGTGTTTGCATTGATTAAAGGGGTTTAAATGTCTTCAGAGTATGCGATAAAGAAAGCCGATCATCGCGAGATGCTCGAGAATCTGGATCGACAGAATAAAAGGCAAACAAGAATGCTCCACGATCAGCAACGTGAAGAGCTGACAAAATTGCGTGCTCAACATGATGTTGTTAAGCACGATGTTCAACACAATCAAAAATCACAACTGGAAACCCTTAAAAATCAAAATGATACTTTTGTACAAAAAGAGCGTCTGAATCATCAAGAGCGTCTTGAGAAACAAAAGCTTCAAGAGCAACAAGATTACCAAAGAGCGGCTCTGCAAAAGCAGCAAAAAAATGCTCGTCTCAGACAAGAGGCTCAAATTGAAAAAGAAAACTTTGTTCAAACTAAAGACCAATATCGAAAAATGACCATGGATAAAAAGAATAAGGGTGAACAAGATGTCCAACAAATTGAACGTGAAAGAGTTTTATCTATCGAACAAAAAAGAGCACAGCAAAAAGAAATAGAAGAGTCTTTGCAAAAGGGCCATCAAAAAGAAGTGCAAAGGGTCGAGCAAAGCGGTCAACAACAGGTTCAGGACAGAAAGCTTTCCTATAAGCAAAAAGAGATCAAGCAAAAAGAACAAATTAGTCATGAGCTTAAAAGTAATAAAGACAACTATGAAAATTTAAGAGCCAGACAAGAAGAACAGTACCAAAAGAAAATTCATGGGGAAGAAGAGTTTTTTCAAAATCAGCTTAAAGCTCAAGATCAAGAATACTCTAAAAGATTTCAAGAAAATGAACACATGAGTAAAGCCCAATTTGAAAATCAACAGAACCGTTTGCACGAAGAAATCTTTAAACTCAGAAAAGACTTCGTCAGCACAGCCCAATTCTATGAAGACCGCAAAGAAGATCCATTTTATCAATTAGTCAATTTTGGCGCCCAATTTGAAGAGGGCGAAGCCTACTACCAAGTCAAAGCCTACATCCCCGAACACGAGATGAAAAACGTCCGCGTCCACGTCCAACCCGACAAAATTTCAATCCAAGCCAGCCGAATGCATGAACAAGAATTCCGTAAAGACCTAGAAAAAATAGCCTCCAACAGCTCACAAACCATCAGGCAAGAATTCGCCCTCGAAAAACCTTCAGACCACGAAAAAATGATCCAACAATACAAAGACGGAGTCCTTACCGTCACAGTCCCCAAAAAAGGCTACTTCAAATTCTCCCCACCAGCCTAAACTGCACTCATAAAATTTCCACAATCAGAATAAATCAATAACTCCACAATTATTAAAATGTCCCTGTCAGCTTAAAGCAACATTCGGACTACTATTAAAATTTGTACCCTTGCTTCGATCTATTTTAAGTTTTATTGGTTTTCCTTTTTGTTTTTAATAGGCCTTGAGAAATCGGGGTGCTGCCCGCGCTGGAGTCGCCTGCGGCGAGCGCATCAGCACTCCAGAGGTCCACAAACCCTATGAAACCCAAAAAGCAAAACCAATAAAACTTAAAATGTTTCTTGCAACAGGCTGACGAAATTTGAATCAGGTCGTAACAAAAGCCTGACTTGTTGTTGTTGGGTAATATTTGTATTTATGAGTTGTGGTGAGGTTGTTGTGTTAGAAGTTGGTGGGTCAATTGAAGTCGAGTTTTTACCTCAGAAAATAATTAGGTCTGTTAATTCCGCTGAAAATTTTATGAAGGTGGCGCTTATTATTGGTGAGAGGTATTTGGTTTGTGGGGGGCCGGTGACCCGGCTTGAAGATGCTCTAATGCGGGCGGGTGAAGCTTTGGGTTATCAGACGAGTGTGCAGGCTATGCCTTCGGCGATCACTTTGAGTTGTTATGATGAGGTGAAGGGCAGGAGTTATACGAGGACTCAGCGGATTTTTAGTTCTTCGGTGGATTTGGGGCAGCTTTCGGATGTTGATCGGTTACTTGGGTTGTTTTCGACGGGTAGAAAGAAGCCTCTTGAGATTTTGAAGAGTTTTTATAAGTTGAATCAAAAAAGACGATCGACTCAGTTTATTTATCAAGTTTTAGCTTTATTTATGATTGGATTTGGTTCATCGCTGCTTTATGGGCTTTCTTGGTATTGGTCAATTTTGGGTGGGCTGATCACTGTTTTGATTGTTGATATCATTGTTAAGAGATTGAATACAAAGGGGAGTGCTCAAAGATTTTTTGAGGATTTTTTGTCGTGTTTTTTAGCTCTTACGATTTCTTTTGTTTTATCTGCTATTTTTAGTTTGCCGATGACGACTTTTGCTATTGGGACTCTGACTTTTGTGGTGCCGGGGCTTTTAATGACGACTGGGATTAGTGAACTGGTGGATCAAAATTATCTCTCTGGCACCATTCGACT
>CAYMBT010000307.1:0-912 GCA_964388755.1 uncultured Pseudobdellovibrionaceae bacterium
TGCCCATCCCACTCTTTCAGAGGTGATGCGTGAAGCGGCACTGAATGTCCATAAACGCGCCCGACAAATGTAGTTTCGCCTTTTTCAATGACGCGGCCCTAATTTGTGGATTCTCTCAACTGATCCCTGTAAAAGCTTTACTTTATATAAAGCTCATAAATTGGGGTTGGGGCTTTTCTTTTAAGATCAATTGGGTTTTGTTTTCTAAAAAACACAAAAGTTTTTTAATTCGAAGACAGTTTTTAAAAAACCACATCTTAAAGTAGACCGATCCCTTTTTTAAAAAATAGGGAGTAATGATACCCATGACAAACGCAAAAGATAAAACCCTTTTTGGTCACCCCATTGGTTTATTTGTTCTCTTTTTTACCGAGATGTGGGAGCGCTTCTCTTACTACGGTATGCGCGCCCTACTGATTCTTTATATGACAAAGTACCTCATTCAATCCACTCGTGATGGTAATCCCGTTGTTGGATTTGAAACTCTGACTTCGCTTCTCTCTTCTGCTTTTGGTGAAATGGAGATTCAACAAATCTCATCCCAAATTTACGGTCTTTATACAGGCCTCGTTTATTTTACTCCTTTGTTTGGTGGTATCTTAGCTGATCGCCTATTAGGTCAAAGAAAGACAGTGGTGATCGGGGGCATACTTATGGCTTTTGGTCATTTTCTGATGATCTTTGAATCTCTGTTTTTAGTGGCTCTTCTTTTTATTATTTTGGGCAATGGCGCATTCAAACCAAATATCTCAACTCAAGTGGGAAGTCTTTATCCTAAAGGTGATCCCAGACGAGATTCTGCTTTCACCATTTTTTATATGGGGATTAATTTAGGTGCATGGATGGCTCCATTTGTTTGTGGAACGTTAGGTGAATTTTACGGTTGGCACTATGGTTTTGGCGCCGCCGGAG
>CAYMBT010000307.1:939-2563 GCA_964388755.1 uncultured Pseudobdellovibrionaceae bacterium
TGCTTTTGGGCCTGAGCGTTTATTTATGGGGTCAAAAATATTTAGCAGAAGATCAAATCACCAAACGTTCTCACCAAAAAGGCGGGCCCACTAACGAGCCGCTCACGCCTAAAGAATGGAAGGCCGTATTAGGGTTAATTGCCCTTTGCTCGCTCAACGTTGTCTTTTGGGCTGTGTTTGAGCAGCAGGGTAACACCCTGGCTCTTTTTGCCTATGACCGTACCGATTGGTCCATTGGCTCTTTTACGATGCCATCAACCTGGTTACAAAGTCTTAACCCCATGTTTATTTTTATTACGGCTCCGTTTTTAATTAATCGATGGGAAAAGCAGGGCAAAAAACAAATGTCCTCTGTGGCAAAAATGTCAGTGGGCTGTTTTCTTTTAGGTCTTAGTTTTTTACCTTTGATTTATATCACTTCAGGTCTTGATGATGCCGATAAAATTTATTGGCTGTGGTTTGTGCCAGCCTTCTGGATTTTGACAGTGGGCGAGCTTTATCTTTCTCCCATTGGATTATCCCTTGTGACCAAGGTGGCTCCGGCAAAGATCGTCAGTATGATGATGGGCATGTGGTTTCTCTCGTCATTTTTTGGTAACTTTTTATCAGGCTACATCGGTACATTTTATAGTTCTATGAGTGTGCCGTCTTTCTTTTCACTTCTCGTTGTTTTAGGAGTAGCTGCAGGGATCGCGTTTTTTATTTTTCAAAAGCCACTCAAAAATGCTGTAGGTAGCGACGTATGAGTTTAGCTCAAGAGGATCGCTTTCCGCCCCAGATTCGCCATATCATAGGTAACGAAGCCTGTGAGAGGTTTAGTTTCTACGGCATGAGAACCATACTCACTGTGTTTATGGTTCAGTATCTTCTTGTCAATCAAACCAATGCCACATCCATTTATCATATTTTTGTTTCAGCCTGCTATCTCATGCCGTTACTGGGTGCCTATTTAGCGGATCGTTATTTTGGTAAGTACCAAGTTATTTTTTGGCTCTCTATTGTTTATTGTATTGGTCACGCCGTCATTGCTGTTTTTGAAAATGAAACCGGTCTTTACTGGGGACTAGGGCTGATTGCTGTAGGATCGGGTGGAATCAAACCCTGTGTATCAGCTTTTGTGGGCGATCAATTTCAGCCCGGTCAAAAAGATTTGATCAAAAAAGTGTACAATCTTTTTTACTGGATTATTAATTTTGGCTCAGCCACTTCCACTCTTTTAACCCCAAAACTTTTAGTGTGGTTTGGACCTAGTGTGGCCTTTGGAATCCCAGGCGTATTGATGTTTATAGCCACCCTCATTTTTTGGATGGGTCGAAAACAATACATTAATAAACCACCTACGGGCCAAAATCCCCATAGTCTTTTTAAAGTTCTACTTTCTGGCTATCGCAATAAAAAACCTGGTCTTGGTTTTTTTGCTGCTGCCGCAAAAGATCACCCCCTTGAGGCCATCGAGGGTGTTCGTTCAGTCCTATCCATCATGAAGATTTTCTTTACAGCAGTCCCCATATTTTGGGCTCTGTTTGATCAAAAGGGATCAACCTGGGTTTTACAGGCTAGGCGGATGCACGATGAGTTTATGGGCTTTAAAGTGGAGCCCTCCCAGCTTCAGGCGCTCAACCCT
>CAYMBT010000308.1:0-2562 GCA_964388755.1 uncultured Pseudobdellovibrionaceae bacterium
AAATAAAAAAAGGGACTACTTTTGAAGAGTCCCCTTGGAAAATTTAAAAATTGATAATGTTTAGATTGAAGCTTCGGGCTTGAGGCCTTTTTTCTTAATTTTTTCAACCAGAGTGGTGCGGTTGAGTCTTAAGAGAAGAGCGGCTTGATTGCGGTTCCAGCCGGTTTTGTTAAGGGCATTAATGATCAGCTGATTTTCGTAGGCAGCAATGGCTGTGTTAAAATCAATTCCTGATTCGGGGATATCAAGCATAAATCCATTGAGTTGGGATTCTGAAGGGCCGTCTTCAAAGTAGTGGGGGATATCAGAAACTTCGATAGTGCCTTCTTTTTTAAGAATACTCATTCTTTCAACAAAGTTTTCTAACTCACGAATATTGCCAGGCCATGGGTAATTAAGGAGACGGTCCATAGCCATAGGGTGAATGCCAGTAATATTGATGCCTTTGTAACGATTAAATTTAGCAATAAAGTGAGTGAGTAATATGGGGATATCGTCTTTTCTTTCGCGAAGAGACGGGATTTTTATGGGAATAACATTAAGACGATAAAATAAATCTTCTCTGAACTGTCCTTCTTTAACAGCGCGAGTGATATCGACATTTGTCGCTGCTACGATACGAACATCCGACTCTATGGTTTTAGCACTTCCAACGGGTTCAAACCTTTTTTCTTGTAGCACTCTTAATAGCTTCACTTGAAGGTGGGGACTCAAATCACCGATTTCGTCAAGAAACAAAGTTCCTTTGTTGGCCAGTTCAAAACGACCTTGGCGATTACTGATCGCTCCGGTAAAGGCCCCTTTAACATGTCCAAAAAGTTCGCTCTCTAAAAGTTCACTGGGGATGGCTCCGCAGTTGATAGGTATAAATGCCTTATCATTGCGTGACGAATTATAATGAATCGCTTTTGCGATCAGCTCTTTACCCGTACCGCTTTCACCGGTGATCAAAATCGTCGAGTCTGTGTCGGCCACTTTCTCGATCATGCTTAGAACATTCATGATGGGTTGGCTTTTACCAATAATATTGTCGAACTGATAACGGTTTTGAAGTTGGTTTTTAAGAGTGCTGTTTTCAGAAAGTAGTTTTTTGTGGGATAAAGCTTTGTCGGCAATTGAAACAAGCTCTTCAATATTAAAAGGTTTAGTCATAAAATGAAAGGCCCCCATTTTTGTCGCTTTAACAGCAACATCAATCGAAGCAAAGCCGGTGAGGACTATGACCGGTATATTATTATATTTTTGTTTCAGGGTCGTTAGAAGCTCTATCCCATCACCGTCAGGAAGTTTGACATCCACTATGGCCAGTTCCATTTCAGCATTGGTGGTAATAACAGATTCGGCTTCGCGGATCGAACCGGTTGTAATCACATTATAATTTTTTCGACTAAAAATTCTAAACAGTGCAGCTCGAAGTGTTTGTTCATCATCAACAACAAGAATTTTTGGCAGATTCATCGGGGGGAAGTCCTTCCTTGGAGATCTTGCTTTTCTTCATGAAAAGCAGGTTCATTTACTGATGTCAGATTAAGGAATCATTTTGACAGTGTCAAATTTTTGAAGTCAAAAAGTCGATAGCCCAGACTGCCCTTGGGGCTTGGAAAACAGCAATTGTACACACATTTTTTTGTCTTTACTGATAGTTACATCTATGTGGCCATTATGTTCTTTGACTATTTGTAAGGCTAGGGTCAAACCAAGACCAGAGTTGGTTTCTGGGTCTTTGGTCGTATACAGGGGGTCAAAAATTCGATACCTGTCCTTCTCGTCAATGGGCTCGCCGTTGTCACAAATATTCATTTGAAATTCGTTTTCGGTTTGGGACAGGGTAATTTCAATTTGACCTAAAAACTTTTTTTGTTTTCTCTTTTTATCGATCAAAGATTCTTGTGAGTTTTGTAAAATATTTCTGACCGCATGGGTCAGTAAATTAAAACGTCCAGGGATCAGAAAATCTTCATCGGGTTTTGTGTACTTAATTTCTATACCAATGGATCTGGTTTTAAGTTCGGTGATTTTGATGGCCTGCTCGATCACTTCATTGAGGCTGACTTCTGTGAGGTCGGTGTGAAAAGATTTTCTCGAGAAAGCGAGTAAATTTTTAACAATATTTTTGCATTTGATAATCCCTTTTTCAATCTCAATAATGTCGGGATAAAAAGACTCACTCCCATTGAGATCCATTTTCATCAGCTGAACAAAGTTAAGCATACCGCCGATGGGATTATTAAGTTCATGGGCAATACTACTACTGATCGTTCCAAGCTCTGCCATTTTAGCAGACTCAATCACTTGTCGTTGCAAATTAAGATCTTGGGTAATATCTCGGTACATCTGAAAAAAGACAGCTTGGTCCGAGCTTCCTAAGTTATTACTGTAAACTTCATAAACATCGGAAGACTTATTGTTTTTAATATTTCTGATTTTAAAAGACGTGCCTCTTTGACAGCCTTCACAAGGGGATAATCTTTGAAACAGAACTTGGTAACACTTTTGACCGACGGGCTCTTGCTCGTTCAAACTTTTGGTTTTTTTTAAAAACTGCGCGTTGACCCGTAAAAT
>CAYMBT010000309.1:0-2560 GCA_964388755.1 uncultured Pseudobdellovibrionaceae bacterium
TAAAAAATATTCCACCAGCCATCGCATTAGAACAAAAAAATACGGTTAAAAACTCGCGCTCAACTGTAGGTACAACTTCTGAAGTGATCGAGTACTTAAGGCTATTATTTGCTAAGATCTCTCAGGCCGAGTGTCCCAATGGTCATGGAGCTATTAAAAGTGATAACCCCACATCTGCTGCAAGCTTTTTGATAGAGAACTGGGATTCAAAAAGAATTTACCTTTGTGTTTTAGTCTCGCAAAAGAAAAAAAGATTTAAGGATAATATTCTATTAAAAACACTTCTCTCTGACGGCTATACTCGCCTTCTTTTTAAAGCTTCAAAAAGTAAAAAATCAAAAGCCTTTGAACAAATTGAAATCAATCCTAAAACAAAGATTAAAGATCTTCCCAAGGGTGATTTTTATATTGTGGTCGATCGACTGGCAGTCAGTGACTCTGATCGGGGTCGAATTGTGGACTCCCTCTCTCAGGCTTATTCTTTATCAATCAAATATAATGACCAATCTTTAGGATCTTGCACGGCTTTATCCACTGAATTTGAATCTTTAGTTTTTAACGAAAGCTTATCGTGTTCTACCTGTGATGCCAGTCTTCCACCTCTAAGTTCTCAGCTCTTTAGTTTTAACTCACCAGTTGGGGCTTGCGAAACCTGTAATGGTTTTGGAAATGTACTTGATCTTGATGAAGAAAAAATTGTTCCAAATCCAACACTCACTATTAAGCAAGGAGCCATCTCACCATTTTCAATGCCCAGTGCTGCTCGGGCCAGGCGACAACTTTTAACATTTTGCCAAAGTCAAAAAATAGATATCGATAAGTCTTGGAATAGTCTGAGCCAAAAAGAAAAAGATCTTCTTTGGGCAGGACAGACTAAGTACATAGGGATACGTGGTTACTTTGAACATTTAGAAACTAAAAAATATAAAATGCATGTTCGCGTTTTTCTTTCGCGCTTTAAAACAGCGTTTACCTGTAAAGATTGTGGCGGAGCTAGGCTTAGAAAAGAAACTCAATTTTTTAAAATTAATTCTCAATCTATACTTTCTTTAAGCCAACTTTCATTGCGCGATCTCGCCCAATTTTTAGATCAACTGGATCTTTCGCCTTATCAAAAAACTTTGGTCAAAGATATCCTTGAACAACTGATTTCTCGCCTGCGTTTTCTTAACGAAATTGGGGTCCATTATCTGACCCTCGACCGACAAACACGCACACTATCGGGCGGCGAGTTTCAAAGACTTCTTTTAGCTAAACAACTTGGCATGGGACTTTCGCAAACCCTTTACGTCCTTGATGAGCCCACAATTGGGCTTCATCCCAGGGATAATGACCGGCTGATTGCTCAGCTTAAAGCGCTCAACGAACTGGGCAATACCTTAGTTATTGTTGAGCATGATCAAGATGTGATTAAAGAGTGCAACTACATTATCGAAATGGGACCAGGCTCTGGATACAAGGGTGGCACCATAGTTTTTGAGGGCAACCAAGAAGCCTTTTTTAAATCCAAAGACTCGAACACTAATTTTTATATTACTGATAAACGAAAAGACCTTTACTCTCCCCGTCCTGTGGGCCTTAAAGATTATAAATACTTTCTTGAGCTTAAGGGTTGTACCGGGCGAAACCTGAATGGTGTCAGCGTAAAAATTCCATTGAACCGAATTGTGACCGTGACTGGTGTCAGTGGATCTGGAAAGTCCACATTGATTACAGAGACTCTTTATCCCGCTTTAATGACTGAACTTAAACTTGAGTACCTACGAGGCGAACCCTATAAAAAATTGATTGGCCATGAAAAATTAAAAAACGTTCTTCACATCAATCAATCACCCGTTGGAAAATCCGTTCGATCCAACCCTGCTACCTATCTTAAAATTTTTGATATCATCCGTGAAATCTATGCCACCACTTTAAAGAGTAAAAATCATGGTTACACGGCTGGAACTTTTAGCCTTAATGTGAACGGCGGAAGGTGCCCTGTCTGTAAAGGTTTAGGTTATGAACTTGTTGATATGGTCTTTATGGATGATATCAAAAATATTTGTCAGTCTTGTAACGGGCTGATGTATCGAAAAGAAATCCTTGAGGTCACCTATAAAGGCAAAAATATTTATCAGGTGTTACAAATGACTGTGGCTGAAGCCATGGATTTTTTTGTCTCATACCCTAACATTAGAAAACCTTTAAGTGTTCTTAAGCAAGTGGGCCTTGATTATCTGACTCTTGGGCAAAGTACAGCCACGCTCAGTGGCGGTGAATCACAAAGAATTAAAATTGCCCGTGAACTTTTTAAAACCAATCAAAAAGCGACGCTTTTTATTTTGGATGAGCCCACAACGGGCCTTCATTTTAAAGAGATCCAGTTACTGATGTCTATTCTGCACCAAATTGTTGAGTCTGGTGGGAGCGTACTTCTTATTGAACACAATCTTGAAGTGATTGCTCAATCGGACTACGTGATCGATCTTGGACCTGAAGCTGGTGTGGACGGCGGAAAAATCATTGCCCAGGGTTCGCCCATTGAGCTGTGTAAAAACAAAACTCATACGGCCAAGTA
>CAYMBT010000310.1:0-2529 GCA_964388755.1 uncultured Pseudobdellovibrionaceae bacterium
AAAGTGGGTCCACAAGGATCGCCCCATCGTTTTTGGGCAAAATTAGAGTATTTTAATCCTGGTCTGAGTGTCAAAGATCGTATTGCTTTAGCCCTAGTTGAGGGCGCAGAGAAAAGAGGCGAACTTAAACCCGGTGGCACAATCATTGAGGCCACTTCTGGCAACACGGGAATGGGCTTAGCACTTGTTTGCGCAGTTAAAGGTTATAAAGCTATTTTTGTGATGCCCGATAAAATCAGTGAAGAAAAAAGAGCAGCCCTGAGAGCCTATGGCGCCAAAGTTGTTATTACCCCAACGGCGGTTGAGCCTGATGATCCACGCAGTTATCTTTCTGTTTCAAAGAAGCTGGCTGAAATTACGGCGGGAAGTTTTTTGACCAATCAATATCACAATCCTGATAACGTCACAGTTCATTATCAAAAAACGGGACCAGAAATCTGGGAACAAACAGATGGTAAAATTGACGTCTTTGTCGCCGGAGCCGGAACAGGTGGAACCATCTCGGGCACCGGTCGATATCTCAAAGAAAAAAATCCAGAAATCAAAATTCTTTGTCCCGATCCTGTGGGAAGCATTCTTCATGATTTATTTTATTATAAAGAAGTAAAGTCACCGCCTCAGCCTTATAAAGTAGAAGGTGTGGGTGAAGATATGTTGCCAGATAATGTTCATCTCAATGTGATAGATGATTTTGTACAAGTCTCTGATATTGATGCGTTCATGATGACTCGC
Organism: uncultured Pseudobdellovibrionaceae bacterium; assembly: GCA_964388755.1. GTDB lineage: Bacteria > Bdellovibrionota > Bdellovibrionia > Bdellovibrionales > JAGQZY01 > JAGQZY01. The sequence continues at coordinate 733 of CAYMBT010000310.1, forward strand.
GAAATCGTGGCTAAAGAAGGTATTTGTGTGGGGCCTTCATCGGCCATGGCCCTTGTAGGTGCAATTAAGTATTCCGAAACTTTAAAGAAGCCATCCAATATTTTAATTATGATGGCTGACAGTGGTCGAGCTTATCTCAGTAAAGCCTTTAATGATGACTGGCTTAAAGATAACAATTTCTTGCCGTCACCTATGAAGCTTAAAAAAATCAGTGATCTATTGGGTTCTAGACCCAGCGAGATCCCTTTGATATCAGCACAGGTAGGACACAAGGTGATCGACGTTGTAAATCTTCTTAAAGACAAAGGGATTTCTCAGGTTCCGGTGTTTTCAGATCAAAAGCTTGTTGGGGTTTTAGACGAATCCGATTTGATTCTTCCTCTGGCCACCGGAAAACTAAAGCCGGATGAGCCCATCATTCATTTGATCAAAGGCAACATAGTTTGGGTCGATCAAAATGATGATCTTCAAAGTTTGTCGAATCATTTTCAAAACGGATTTGTGGCTCTACTGAAAGACTCCCAAGAAAAACTTCATATCATTACAAAAATCGATCTTTTAGAGTTCATGAGCCAACATCTTAATGTTTGATGGCTAAAGACTTGTTTTAAGATAAAAATTTTTTCAGAGGTTTAATCACCCTAAGGAGAACTCAATGGATAAAAGTAAAACCAGTTTTGCGACTCGAGCGATACACGCTGGTCAAAGCCCTGATCCTACAACCGGTGCCATCATGACGCCCCTTTATTTGACCTCTACATTTGTACAATCCTCACCGGGTGTTCATAAAGGTTACGAATACAGTCGAACTTCAAATCCCACACGAAAAGCTTATGAGGACTGCCTAGCCAGTTTAGAGTCTGGTCGCTATGGCTTTGGCTTTGCCTCCGGTTGTGCCGCTTCAACAACAGTCATGCATCTTCTTAAAGCCGGTGACCATGTCATTGCCTCGGATGATATGTATGGTGGTACATTTCGATTGTTCGACAAAGTGATTCGACATAATGGGATCGATTTTTCTTTTGTTGATATGACTGATCCTAAAAATGTGTCAGCAGCAGTAACGGCTCAAACAAAAATGATTTGGGTTGAAACGCCAACCAATCCTATGCTGAAGCTTGTTGATATTAAGGCTGTCAGTGAAATTGCTAAAAAAAATAAGCTGATGACGGTTGTTGATAATACTTTTATGAGTCCTTATTTTCAGCGCCCCTTAGAGCTAGGTGCTGACATAGTGGTTCATTCCACAACTAAGTTCATCAATGGTCATAGCGATATTGTGGGTGGGGCCGTGGTTGTGAATGATTCAGTCTTTGCAGAAAAAATTGCTTTCTTAAGCAATTCCATGGGTGCCATTTGTGCTCCTTTTGATGCTTATATGTGCTTAAGAAGTTTGAAAACCCTTCCTATCCGTATGAAAGCCCATCAAGAAAATGCCATGGCTGTGGCCAAATTCTTGGTGGATCATCCCCAGGTCGAAAAAGTGATTTATCCCGGTCTTGAAAGTCATCCTCAATATGATCTGGCCGTTAAGCAAATGTCTGGCTTTGGCGGAATGATCACTTTTTATCTCAAAGGGGGACTTAACTCGGCACGCCATATGCTTGAACGAGTCAAAATCTTCGCCCTCGCTGAGAGCCTTGGTGGTGTTGAGTCTTTGATCGAGCATCCAGCGATAATGACCCATGCCAGTGTTCCTGCTGAAACCAGAAAGGCCCTTGGAATTGATGATGGTCTTATCCGACTCAGTGTTGGTATTGAAGACATCAATGATCTTTTGTCAGATCTGAGCCAAGC
>CAYMBT010000311.1:0-504 GCA_964388755.1 uncultured Pseudobdellovibrionaceae bacterium
CACTTTGACTTCGTGGGGACTTAAGATTTCAGCATCACCCACAAAACAATCCACCCCTAAAGAGGTGTATCGTTCAACAGAGTCATGGGGTTCAATAGTCTTAATCACTCTTTGTATTCGAGCCATCAGTTCTGACCAATCATACTCAACATTCACATTTTTAAAGCCTAGTTCGTTGGCTCTTTTGGCGTCTTTCATAAATTTAGCAGAGCGAATCAAGGTTTTACTGGGGACACAGCCCGTATTAAGACAGTCACCACCCATTTTATGTTTTTCAATCAAAGCCACTTTACCTTTGGTGGCCGCACAAATATAAGAAGTTACAAGGCCTGCTGCACCGGCACCGATAGCCACTATATTAAAATCGTATTTGGACATTTTAATGATCCTTTGTGTTTTTATTGATTTTTAAAAGTTATTTCTTTTTTATCATTTGCACTATTTTTTTTGCAGCAATCGGAAAGAGTCCTAAAGCACAAAACGAAAGAATCAGGGGTAAAGAAA
>CAYMBT010000311.1:514-1471 GCA_964388755.1 uncultured Pseudobdellovibrionaceae bacterium
CCTTTAAGAGAGTCAATTTGAGCCAACTGTGTTCCGGCGTTAACGTATACGATCGTTCCAGCCAGCATTCCCACTTGGCTCACAAAAAAGAAAGTCGAAGTTTTCATTGGTGTAAGACCTAAAACAAGATTGATCACAAAAAATGGCACGGCCGGTATAAGTCGTAGGCTAAAAAGATAAAAGGCCCCTTCTTTTTTAATGCCATCATTAATTTTTGTCAGATAGCTTTTAAATTTTTCTTGAACCCAATCTTTAAGTAGAAACCGCGAGGTTAAAAAAGCCAGTGTCGCCCCGGTGGTGCTTGCAATAGAAACAATAACTGTTCCCCATAAAACACCAAAAAGCGCTCCACCGAGCAGAGTCAGAATCGCAGCCCCTGGTAAAGAAAGTGCGGTACTTAAAATATAGACGGCCATGTAAACACCCACTGTTAAAAATGGGTTTTCGATATAGGACTGTTTCATTTGATCTCTTTGATCTTTGATAAACTGAAGATTCAAATACTGAGTCAAATCAAAGTAAAATACACACGCGATTAAAATAAGAATCAAAAAGAGAAATAAGAATTTAATATTTTTTTTCATGGGTTATGGCCTTTTTGTCATTTTAGTTATGAACTTTTTAAAACTTAAAGTCTAAACATCACTTCTCTTAAAACCCTTAAGAGTTCGGGGTCATAACGATCTTTAAGTTTTGTAGTCATAAACTCGATGGCATCTTTTGGAGTCATTGGATTATTGTAAGAACGCTGGGTGGTCATGGCATCATAGGTATCAGCAATGGCAATAATCCGTGCCATAGGATGGATATCTTTACCAGGAATAGCTTGTGGATATCCATTGCCTAGAAAACTCTCATGGTGTTCATAACAGCAAGCCTTAATGGCTTCGCTGACATCATGTTCATTTAAAATTTGTAAGCCAAATTCGGGATGCTTTTTCATTTGGGCCCATTCGA
>CAYMBT010000311.1:1481-2526 GCA_964388755.1 uncultured Pseudobdellovibrionaceae bacterium
GTGCGCCTTTTTTAAAAATGATCTCTACATCAACCCATTTTTTGCCAACGTCATGAAAAAGCGCACCACGTCCAAGCTCTTCAAGTTCTTGGTCGTTGTAACCCACAAGCTTTCCTAAACCTAAAGCATAAACTCCAACATCCAGCGAGTGATTGTAGGTGTAAAAATCATGGGTCGATAGGCTGACTAAATGGGCAATGCCCTCGGGCTCTTGGTTCATGAATTTTACAAATTCGTGGATGATTTTTTTTGAGTCTTCCAGCGCTTTACCCACATCGGGGTTTTCGTAAATCTCTTCAACCAGCGATAGAGAGCTCTCGCGTAAAAGTTCAGCTTTAAGTTCGACACTTAAAGATTCATCTTGAAGTTGAAGGTGAACAAAGTCTTTAAAAGTCTGGCGCTGGGGGTTAGAAATATAAAATCGATTAGAATCCCCCAGTTTTTTAAGCCGTTCTGGAAGCAATTTGTCCCCAGCTCGTAAGTAGTGAACATAGCGGTTCTGAATTTGAACAAAAACATCAAAAGGAAGATCCGTATTAGGGCGAAGAGCGCCGATGCGAACATTAAAGTAACTCAGACTCATTTAAAAATTTTGCCATGGAAGGTTAGGGATTAAAAGCTCTCTTTAAGCCTTTTTGACTTCTCACCATCTTTTTTTTAGTATCAGCCTATCCTTAAAGGGGGAGAATGAATCTGTATATTGACACCCCGATTCAATATCTAAAAGGAGTAGGCCCAAAGCTTGGTACTCTTTTACGCAAAAAAGGCATTCAAACCCTTAATGATCTCTATCAAAACTACCCACGCTCTTATGAAGATCGTAGAGCTGGGCGAAACATTGCATCTCTTCAGCCCGGTGAAATTGTCAGTATTAAGGCCGAGGTTCTTGGGGTCTCTTCTTACAATTTAGGGCGCTCAACAAAGAAGATTTACGACGTCACCGTTCGCGATAGTTCAGGTTTGATTCACTGCAAGTTTTTTAGGGTCCCATACCGTGGTTATTTCGAGCGTTTTCAGACCCGATCAATGGTGCGAGTGATTGGTA
>CAYMBT010000312.1:0-2525 GCA_964388755.1 uncultured Pseudobdellovibrionaceae bacterium
TTTGAGATAAGAGATCAGTGCAGTTTTCCAAGTTGTCGTCAACGAGTGCCTCTACGAGAATAGTTTTTTATATATCTATATTATGACGTTAAAAATGAAGGGTGTCTGCTTTGACGCGTCAAAGCCTGTCATTCGTCTTGAAAGACCTTTGGACAGTGTCTTTAAAAGAAGGAATTTAAAAATGGATTAAAAATCTTAAGAGTTTGCTCTTTCCATGTACTCGCCTGTGCGAGTATCGATTTTAAGAGTGTCCCCTTCGTTAATATGTAAAGGAACATGGACCACAAGTCCGGTTTCAAGAGTGGCGGGCTTTGAACCACCAGTCACTGTACTGCCTTTAAGACCAGGGTCAGTTTGTGTGACTTTGAGTTTTACAGTTGTCGGGCAATCAATACCAATGCCTCGACCATTAAAAAACATCACCGTCACTTCTAGATTTTCGATCAGGTAATATTTATTTTCACCCACATCGTCTTCGTTAAGACTGAGTTGGTTGAAGTTTTCTTTTTCCATAAAGTGATAACCGTTTTCGTCTTGGTAAAGATATTGGCAATCGCGGGTTTCAACATCAGGGACTTCAAATTTTTCGCCCGACTTAAATGTTTTTTCGAGGTTTGAACCTGTCAGCATATTTTTAAGTTTAGTGCGGGTGAATTGATTACCCTTACCAGGTTTAACGTGCTGAAAATCAACAATCGAGTAGGGTTGGTTGTCGATAAGAACTTTAAGTCCTTTTTTAAAATCGCCGGTCGAATACATAGTCACCTCTTAAAGAGGCAGAGTCTGACAAGGCTCCTAGAGAGGGTCAACACCCTTGATCTGCTCGACGCGTCGAAGGAGGCGTTGGTAAAATAATTTTTTGATCTCGATAGTCTTTTTTTTGTTTTCTTTGCTCTCATTCATCTCTAGAGCTTCTGGAGTTATGCCTTTTAATAGGGCGTAGCGCCGCTTAAGATCGGGATGGTCTCGCCAAATTCTTAAGGAGGGCTGTAAAATGGCATCAGCGGCGTCGGTATCGTTGGCATTGAGAAAGCTATCGATAATGTGCACGGCTTGATCCACTGATGAAAACTGTTCTAACCAATCATCAAGATTCTCTAGAAGATTGAGCGGAATACTTTGGACATCAGAGCTCTCAAGAAACTGCCACTTTTTAATAAAGTTTTGAGCCTCGGTATCAACCGGACTAAAAATTTGAAGTTTTTTATAGGTTAATAAAGCTCTGTGATGTTTTTTAAGTTTAATATACACATGGGCCATGAGCTTGAGGGCTAATAGATTCTCTGGCTTAAGACTATGGGCTTTTTTAAGGGTTTGCAGACTGTCAGAATAATTTTTAAGTTCAAAAAGAATGCGGGCGTGGGCCACAAGACCTGAAACAAATTCGGGATTGTGCTTTACACCTCTATGAGTGACCTCAAGAGCCTCGTCAATCAGTCCCATTTTGCGGTAAGCCTCTGAGAGTGCTGCAAAAACAGGGGAACGTGGATTTTTGATCAGAATAAGTTGATATTCTTCAATGGTCTTGGGATCAATCTGACTCATTCCATTATTTTTTCATTTTTTAACTGGGAAAGCAATTTGCATATGTATAGGATCAAAATATGAGAGTTCTTGGCATTGACCCCGGTTCTCTTTTTTTGGGCTGGGGATTTATCGAAACAACAAAAGATCTTGAAATATCCTCAGTACAACATGGATGTCTCAAAGCCCATAATCGGCACGATTTTTTGGCACGTCTTCCGCTTTTAGCCCAGCAATTGGACAATTTGGTGACCGAATTAAGACCCAGCGTCACTGTTATCGAAAAGATTTTTTTAGGTAAAAACGTGGACAGTGCTTTTAAATTGGGTCATGTGCGCGGACTGTGCGCTGTTCAGTGTCAAAAGTATGGATCACCTGTTGTCGAATATTCAGCTCGCACAGTGAAGAAGCAGATCACGGGAAGCGGTAGTGCCGAAAAAAATGTGGTGCAAAATTTTCTTTACCAGCAGTTAAAGATCACACAGAATTTTGAGTCGCAAGATGCCTCGGATGCCTTGGCTCTGGCTTTTTGCCATGTTTTACAGGATAGTGTGAACAGAAAATTTCAAAGGATTGGTGTTTAAAATGATTTCATATTTATCAGGACAAGTGATTGATCAAGAAGAGGGAGTTTTAACTCTTCTTTGTCGCGGAGTCGGTTACGAAGTTTTTTGCTCAAGCAACACCATCAAAGATATTGAAGGTCGAAAGATCGTTCAGCTTTGGATTTACTCTCATGTGCGCGAAGATAGTTTTCAACTTTTTGGGTTTTCGTCAAAAATCGAAAAACAACTTTTTACTAGCCTAATCAAAGTCAATGGCATTGGTCCTAAACTTGCGGTTCAAATTCTTTCAGGTGCGACTTTAGATCACATCATCGACGCCATCGAAGAAAAAAATGTTCAAGCCCTCACCCAGCTTCCACGCATTGGTAAAAAAACGGCCGAGCAAATGATTTTGACTTTAAAAGGTGCCCTGGTCATTGATAAACCATCGAATAC
>CAYMBT010000313.1:0-2518 GCA_964388755.1 uncultured Pseudobdellovibrionaceae bacterium
TTATCGGTCATTACCCATCGCGCACAGGCTGATTTTAAAGCTCGATCTCTGTGTAAAAAAATGAAAGAATTAATACCTAAACAACAATTTCAGATTGCGATTCAAGGGGCCATTGGCTCAAAAATTGTGGCGCGCGAAACCATCAGTGCACTTCGTAAAGATGTGACTGCCAAATGTTATGGTGGGGATATTTCGCGAAAAAGAAAACTTTTAGAAAAACAAAAAGCTGGTAAAAAAAGAATGAAACAGATTGGTACCGTGGATGTTCCACAAGAAGCTTTTCTGGCCGTTCTTCGAGTGGAGGATTAAAAAATGTTTACAAAACGTTTCTGGACTCATGGCACAGGTTCTTACGCCCTTGCCATCGGCGTTGCTCTGACCATCCGCTGGGCTTTTATGGAGGCCTACGTTATTCCATCCCAAAGTATGCTGCCTTCGCTTTTGATTCATGATCATATTTTTGTGAATAAATCTATTTACGGTATTCGCATCCCTTTTTCTGAAAAATGGCTTCTAGAGTTTGGAAAACCAAAAAGAGGCGAAGTGATCGTTTTTAAATACCCTCGCGAGAAAAGCACATTCTACATCAAACGCGTTGTGGGTATTCCAGGGGATAAAATATTTTACGAAGATGGAAAACTTTTTATCAATGATGTGGAAATGGTTAAAACCCTGGCCCAAGAAGAAGGTGTGTTTTCTTACGTTAGAGATGTGGATTTTCATGCCGACGGCTCTTCACCTTTTGAATCTAAAACAGACTACGAACATTACATCGAAGAGATCGATGGTAAAAAACATGATGTTCTTTTAAGAACGGGTGCTTATATGGGCGAAAACTATGGCCCCATTGTAGTTCCAGAAGGTCAACTTTTTGTTATGGGTGATAACAGAAATAGGTCCCATGATTCTCGCGGTTGGGGTTTTGTCCCCCATGAGTACGTTTTAGGGCGAGCCATGTTTGTTTGGCTTTCTTGCGAGAGCACGCTTCCGGTATTCACCTTTTTGTGTAACCCACTGACAGTGCGTGGTACGCGCTTTTTTCATCAAGTTCGCTAATGGGTTACTTGTACCGTAAAGATCAAAATGATCGACGGGGCAAGTGGAGCGATGTGTTTCGCTCGCTCTTAACCATACTTATTCTGTATATGGCTTTTCGCTGGATTCTTTGGGAGCCCTTTGTAATCCCCTCTGGCAGCATGGAGTCCACCCTTCTTGTACAAGATTACGTGATCGTAAAAAAATGGGCCTTTGGTTTAAGAGTTCCCTTTACGGATCAATGGGTTTACGGGCCAAAACTTCCTACTCGTGGTGACATTGTGGTTTTTAAAGCCACTGACGAAAGCGGTCATTTTTTAGTCAAACGGGTGATTGGCTTACCCGGTGATGAAATCGAAACAACAGATCGTGGTTTTTTAATCATCAACGGCGAAGAGCTTAAATACCAAAGTTTAGACTCTCTTGATCCAGAGATTGATGTTTACTATGAAAACAATGGCGATAAACGTTATCAAGTTCAGTATTACAAACAAATGAACCAGCCCATTTCTAGCTACAAAGTGCCAGAAGGTCATTTGTTTATGATGGGAGATAATCGCAATCAATCGGCCGACAGTCGCTACTGGGGGCCTTTGCCGGTCAAAAATCTCTTAGGGCAAATGGTTATGATCTGGATGAGCTGTAAAGAGTCAGAAAACTTGTCCAGCTTTCTTTGCTCGCCCCAGGATTTTCGATGGGAGCGATTTTTTAAAGTCGTTCATTAATGTCTATGAAGAAAAAATATCCCATTCAAGTTTTGTTTCGTGAGTACTTCGAAGGGGTGATGGCGGCTTTATTTTTAGCCTTGTTTCTGCGTTTTTTTATTGTGAGCATTCTTTTTATCCCCAGCTCAAATATGGAACCTAATCTTAAAAAAGGTGATTTTGTCCTTGGCTTAAGAATCAGCTACGGCTTTCCTCTTCCGCTCATGAAGGGTGAAAGGCTCAATGCCAAATTACCTCGCCCCGGTGACATCATTTCCTTTCGTTTTCCAGGTGATGAAGAGCAAACGTTGATCCGTCGTGTGATCGGTCTTCCCGGGGATAAAATTTCCTTTCAGCAGGGGCAGCTTTTTAGAAATGACGAACTTGTTCAGTCCCTGACGGCCCAAGGCCAGTATTATCATGAAAGTCTGACCCAAGGCCCTTCAAAAACTCAATATCCGATCATTAATGCAGACACTGGCGAGATGGCGGCTTTAACCATACCTAAAGACTCAGTCTTTGTTCTATCAGATGACCGGACGACAACAGATGACTCTAGGGATTGGGGTGTCGTACCTCTCAATAATATTGAAAGTCGAATTGTTTTGATCTGGCTCTCTTTAGATCCTCAAAGCCCCAGTCTTAAACTCAATAAAGAAAGAATTTTGAGTTGGGTGAAATAACAGCAGATTTTTGAGGGGTCAGACCCACGGTTCTTGTGTTATTAAAATCATTTATTATCAATTTTACTTATTCATGAATTTTCGGTGGCACAATGG
>CAYMBT010000314.1:0-2518 GCA_964388755.1 uncultured Pseudobdellovibrionaceae bacterium
GGGTTTTACAGAGTTATTGAAAGATTGGTCGTTAAGTAGTCTTTCTCAATCCTTAAAAATTTCAGTAAACACAAATCTTTCTGTTATTCCTAAAGATATGCCAGACCTTATTGATCGCTTTAAGTTTTGGGTTTTTCAGGTGAGTCTTGATGGTATCGGAGATTTGCAAGAGCGTGTTCGCATTGGATGTCAATGGGATCAGTTTTATAAAAACCTCAGGCAATTAGGTCAATGGAATGAGCTGCATGACTGCATTGAAATTCAAATTATCACGACAATCCATAGAGAAAATATTTTTGGTTTGCCTGACATTTTTGAATTTATGAAAAAAATGAGATCTGATTTTCCAAGCTTTCCACAGACACCTTATCTCAACCTCGTTTTTGCACCCGAAGAGCTATCCATAAAAAATTTAGCATCCGAGGAAAAAGAAAAGGCGTTAAATCTCTGTGCTCTCTTAAAAGAGAGGTATAATGCTTTAGAAGTTCTACAGCCTTTAGAACAATTATTAATACAAAAAGAAAATGTTGATATGGAAAAAAAAGGGCGAGAGTACTTTCAAAAGTTAACAGAAATAGCCTCGCGATAAGGTTTTTGAAATCGCATAGAGCGGGTGTATCGGCCTTGGTGACCTGTCCTGCTAACCCCTTGCCTCGTAACTCGGGTGGGGTAAATGTGCTGCTTTGAATCAGGCGAACTATTACGTCGTTCAGGTCTCTCTCAAACAAATTAAAAATTAATTATGCTTAATTCTGATACGTTGGCTTTAGATTTGAATACAATCACCGATTAAGTTTAGGTCTAATCGGAGGAAAATAATGAAAGAAGATATCCTAGAGCAAGTCGTTGAGGATTGGTTACTGTCAAAGCACGCTGTATTTGTAAAGCACAATGTAAAGTTTAAACCATCTAACGATGACCCCGAATATTCTTCGCTCACCGATTCTGTACCATCTGATATTGATATACTGGCCGTAAAAGTTGATTCAAATGGAGTCAAACACGTTTGGGCTGTGACTTGTAAATCCTGGCAGGCCGGTTTTGATCCTGGGGATTGGGTTAGGGCTTTGGAGAATAATCCCAATCAAAAATATAACGGACGGCCTCGTTGGCGTTCTTTAAGAGAACTCTATTCAGCTAAATGGGCACGTGCATTTGTAAGAACAATAAAAGAAGAGACGGGGACTGACAAATTTACCTACGTTTTGGCTTGCACTAAAATCAAAGGTAAAAAAGATACACGAGAATTATTTCAGAACCACAACCCATTTCGTGAGTCCATTGGCGGTAACGAAATTAAAATCATGACATTTGATGATTTATATAAAGAACTGATCGAAAATCCATCAACAACCCTGGCATCGACTCAGCTCGGAAGACTGCTGCAAATTATGCAAGCTTCAGGGGTGTTAGATAAGGCAGGATAAGTTTGAATACAAAAAGTAGCACAAAAGAGTTAAGCGAGATGAGTAGCCAGGCTCTCGAACTTTTAAACGCTAAGCTTACATTGTTAGAAAACCCTAACTCACCTGACTTCTTAGACGATGATCAGCTCGAGCTTTGCCTTCACATCGACTATCTTCTTTGTTTGGTGTACCATCCATTGCTATCAGGTGAAGACCTTGCTGAGCATTACCTAGATCTGAATTCTCTGAAAGATGACATCGCTCTTATCAGTAGCACAAATCAGCTGGTGTAATAACCAGATCACCAATTCATTTTTTTAGAACTACGCTACCAGCACTTCGCAACAATACGTAACATTTTTTAATCATTCGAATGAGTTTACTCAGCCTCGCTCGATGTGGTTTTCTTTTCAGCAAGTTAACCATCGAGTCAACTCAACAAATTAGAAATCCAGGAGAAAAATATGATTAAAAATTTAATATCTCAGCCTCACCCGTTTGCGGCAGGGAATGCTATTCAAGGTGCTAGTGTAAATATAAAAAGCCTGCTTTTGATGACCTTAGTGTTTTTAACCTTTTCTAACACAACTCATGCCGGAGGAGCCCCTGCATCCTGCTCAAAGCCCATCAAAAAATTGGAATGTTTACCAACGGATGGCTCTCAATCAGTCACCCAAATTGACTTTTTTGCTGGGTCAAATTGTGGCGATCAACTTTCCTTTCAAAATGGAAACGGCTATCCTGAAACGGTTACGGCTTTCACTCAGCTCACTTACGAGTCAAATACAATGCTAGTGTCAAAGAAACTTTTTTCACTGATTAGTTTTGAATCTTTTCTTTTACCTTTGAATGGTGGACCAGGTCATGTCGTAAAAAGACATTGGAATATCGATTCGTTTGGCCAAATTGATTTTGATAATCCCATACTTGAAGATATCCAAGTCGAATGTCGTCCTTTATAAAATAATTTATATTGAGGCTTAGAAATTTTTCTGGGCCTTTTAAGACACCTTAGTTTAAGAGGCTACAAATAATTGGTATCAATAAAGTGAAGTAAATTGGACATCACCATTTAAAAGGACTTCTTCTGGATTTTTATCCATAACCTTTTG
>CAYMBT010000315.1:0-2517 GCA_964388755.1 uncultured Pseudobdellovibrionaceae bacterium
TGAATGGCGGCAGCTTTAAGAAGACCCATCTTTTTATAGGTGGCAGCTAAACTGTTACGCGCATCTTGTTTCAAAGATTCATCTGTTTTTTTGCCGGGCTGAGCAATCACACGCTTATACATTCTGATCGCATCAAATGTGGCACCTGATTTATCATAATTCACAGCAGAATTGAAAAGGGCTGAATGAATCTGATCAGATCCTGGATTAGCGTCCACAAACTGTTCAAAAGCTTTTGCAGCTTTAAGGTTGTTCCCCTTTTTAGAGTAACTATCGGCCACTAAAAATTTAGCTTTTTGTAAGTTAATTTTTAGATCTTTACCAAATTTTGAATTGGCAATTGTTGGGTTGGCAAGAAAGGCGTTACCCTCTTCTTGATACTTATCAAGATCGTTTCTTAAACGATGAACATCCACTATCATTTCTGCAGCGACGATGGCGTCTTCAGAGCGTGGTCTTTCTTGGATGATCTCTCTAAATATCTTCATCGAGTCATCAAACTGGTTATGGGCGTAATAGATCATCCCAAGACGTCTTTTGATCTCTAAAGATTTCTCTCCTTTTGGAAAGTTTTTAAGATAGATCAAAGCCGCACGTTCAAAGTTTTTGACCTCAGGACTCAAAGGAATCTGCTCTAACTTGTCCTTAAGATTTTTTTGACGATCTTCCATCACCTTGTTGCTTGGTAAAGATTTCTCTCTTGCCAAAACGTTGTTGGTCACTGCTTTTTCAAAATATTTATTTTTTGGATCACCGGTGGCCACAGTTTCATACTGTTGAGCGGCTAAGTTAAACTCTTGTAAGTCGTAAAGAAGCTCTCCGTAAAAGAACTGCATCTCGCTAAAATTCACAGAACCTTTAAAGTAGGCTAAGTACATTTTGTAAGATCCTGCCGCCAACTTTTTTGAATAGTCTGTACGAGCATTAAGGGCTTGTTGATGCAGCTGTAAGGTCGAATTACGCATCGTGCTTTCTTGCAGATCAAAGTTCTCTTTAATGACTGCAGGGTTAGCTTTATTGGCTTCAGCCCATGCGCTGGTCGAACCAAATTGATCAAGCCATAAAGCCAGTTCTTTTCTGAATTCTTTAACTCGTCCGGTGGTGTTGTAATCCTGAACAATTTGGTATTGAAACTTGGCAGCCTTTGGATCTTCTGGATTAAGGGCAATCAGTTGCTTAAAAAGATAACGAGAGGCTTCAAGATTACCAGCGTAAGAATATCTATAGGCGAGTTGCTCAATCATCATTAGAGTTCTTGGCTCTGAACGAGATATATCCATAAAATCATCATAAGCTTGTTTGTATCGACCGGTTTGCTCGTAAAAAGAGACAAAATCACCAACGGCTTCTTTAGCCAGACGCATTTTATCGATAGCACGAGTTCCCTCAACCGCTTCTTCGGTAGTGTTTCCTCGTGAAATTTTAATCACTTCAACAAGAGTTGAAAGGGCCGTCTTATAATCACCAAGTCGGTAATGACACCAAGCTGCTTTATAAAGAGCAAAGGTAAAAAGTCGGCTATTTCTTTTTTGTACAACTTTAAGGTATTCGGGCATGGCTTTTGTCCACTGCTCTTTTTCAAAGTAGTACTCACCTAGTGCAAAATGAGATTCAGCCACATAAACACTGTTCGGGTAACGACGAGTCAACTGAATATAATAGTCTTCACCTTTTTTAAGGTTTCCGATTTCAAAGTTATTATAACCTAAAAAGTATAGGGCTTGGGGCACCTTTTTATCTTTTGGAAAGTCGCGAACAAACCATTCGTAAAGGGTGATGGCTTTTAAATGGTAATTTCTGACCTCATTACGGTTTGGTGGACGAGGCCTTACTTTTGTCTTTTTATCATTAAAGGCTTTTAATTTTTTATCGTAACTATCTTGTTGATTAAAATCTATAATTTGCGCCTTCTCAACATAACGCTCACCGAGTCTCAACCAAATCTCTCCACGGCTTCGACTTCTTTTATATTGGGTTGAAAGTTTATAAAGTCTTTTGATCTCTTCATCAACAAGACGGTTATATTCTGCTTTTCTTGGGTCATCATCATAAACCAAAAATGATTTTGAGCTAGGAGGTTTAATTAAACCCACGTTTCTCGGTCTGACTTTTTTAGTTTTTGATGCCTCAGAAGGGGGTATGTTAGATTTTAATTTTTGCAGCGTCAGATTACCCATTTGCTTACGCTTGGGCTGACCCTGTGCCATAGAGGATTGAGTGAAGACCACAATCAGTGACATCAATGTAAAATCAATTATGAGTCTTTTCATAGCAACATCCTATTCACAAGCTTGCACACCGACATAATGATAGTTACCTAGTTCATCAAGCCAATATTCACCTTGATACGGCCAGTACTCAAAACCATTACCGATAAAGTAGTCACGGCTTTCTTTGTCAGTGATTTGCTCGGACTGCACACCTTTACCGGCGATTTCTTTTCTGAGACTTTCTTTTTGACCACTCACCATTTCAAACTTTAAAAAATCACCTTGTTCAAAGAAGTCTCTGAGTTCA
>CAYMBT010000316.1:0-2501 GCA_964388755.1 uncultured Pseudobdellovibrionaceae bacterium
TCATTTCTTTTAGCATCTAAGATGACAGGTAAGTTTTTAGAGGTATGGATGTAATCTATGATTTTTTTAAGTGTCTCTTCGAGACCATAAGCTGCGAAATAAGCAATTTGAGGTTTGTAACAACATGTAAAGGGTTCTGTAACATCAACAATGGTTTTTAAAAAATCAAAAACCTGGGATTGATCGCCACGCATTTCTAAGGGAAGTAAATCCAAATGGGGATCAAGCCCAACACAAAGAAAAGTTTTTTTTAATTTTTGCTGTTCAAGGACATTTTTAAAAAACTGATTCAATGGAAGACCTCATATTTTTAAATGAATACATATCAAAGAACTTAAAGTCTTACTTAAATCCTAAAAGCACACTTCAAGCAAGACTTTAAGGATTAAAACTCTTTTAAAAAAATAATGGATTTGATGAAGACATTGGATCGCCTATGGATTTTTGAGCCCATAGGCTGCGAACTTAATAAATTAACAATTTCAATCACTTACAGCGTATCATTCTGAGACACTCTGATGTTAATTCTGACAGAAGAGGTGACAATTTTTGAAAAAAAGAAAGGCCCTTAAACCATTTAGATCTCATCAGTCATAAATTGGGTTTTAAGGCCATTTTTTTGGCCTGCCCCTTGCTCAATAGAGGTTCATAGCCATTTAAGGAGATTTTTTATGCTGATTTTATCCCTCTTTTTTTCTCTACTGATGCTCGTGTCCTTTGATCGATTTTCAACGGCCATCATTGCCAGTGCAGGATGGGCTGCTTTGTCGATCGCCATTTTTTCAGGCAGTGCATTTTAATCTTCATTCTTTCTCATAAAACCTAGTGGACTCTGCATTTTGTCGATACTATCTTTAGATAATGATTCTTCTTATTTTGTACAGATTGATCTATTTTCCCCTGCTTATTGTGGCCGGTGTCGCTCGTTTTTTTAATCCAAAAATAAAAAAAGGTTTCGAACTCAGAAAGAAAAAACAAGGCCAGCCCCCTTGGACCATGGGACTTGATCAGGCCACAGAACCTCTTTGGTTTCATTGCTCTTCAGGAGAGTTTGAATACGCAAAACCCATCATTCGTAAATTAAAAAGCAAATACCCCCAACAAAAAATTTTGGTCACTTATTTTTCACCATCGGTTGAAAAATCCATCAAAGATTTTAAAGAAGTTGATTTTTTTTGCCCCACCCCGTGGGACACTCTTGGGTCGTGGCAAGAGTTTATTGATTTTCATAAACCCAAAGCACTGCTTATCGCGCGCACTGATCTGTGGCCTATGATGCTTTTGAGTGCAAAAAAAAATAATATCCCAAGCCTTCTTTTTTCAAAAACTCAAAGCGCACAACCTGGTTTTTTTTCGCGACTCTTACAGAATCAACTTTTGAAAATGATCACTGATATTTTTTGCGTCAGCGAAGATGATTTGAAGCTCGTCAATAATCAATTGGGTCCATCGGCTCAAGTCCATAAAGCGGGCGATACACGCTATGATCAGTGTGTCTACCGGATGCAACACCCCAAACATCTTAAAAATCTAAATAATTTTTTTAGACCTCTTTTTTTAGCAGCTTCCACTTGGCCCCAAGATGAAGAGTGGATCATACCACTGATTAAAAAAAATCAAATCGACACCAGCTTTATCATTGCACCCCACGAGCCCACACCAGAACATCTAAAAGCATTAAGTTATGAACTGCAAAAACGTGGGCTTAAAGCGAGCCTTTACTCTAAAACAGTGAACTGGGATCCCAGGGAAGTTTTAATCATCGATCAAGTGGGGATACTGGCCGATCTTTACAGTTGGACTCGCTTTAGTTTTATTGGTGGGTCAGTTTCTCGCAGTGTTCATAGTGTGATGGAATCTTTAGCTTTTGGTAATCTGACCTTTGTGGGTCCACGCCACCATAATAATCGTGAAGCCTTAAGTTTTAAAGAAACCAGTATCAGTGGGATCACACCTGTTCAAACGGTCAAGAGTTCTTTAGAGCTGATTGATTTATTTGAAAAGTATAAAAAAACCTGGACCGACAAACATCAGTTGGACCTAAGGCTTGCCGTGAACAGCAAATGTGGTGCATCTGATATAGTGATTCGCTGGATTGAGGACAAGGCTTTTAAAAAAATAAATTAATACTTCTCCTGAATGCTCCGATAAGAGATTGAAACAATGGAGAATTTTATGAAAAATTTTGTAGTCATCCTTACAATCTTTAGTTTTTCATGGTCTGCTTTTTGTGAAAATGGCGATATTCCACCACCACCCATGCCTTCTTACATGAAGAAAAAACCCCAAGATGTATCTACTGTTTATTCTCAGTCGAAAGCGCAAAAAGAATTAAAGAAAATTGATCGTGAACCATCCAACACAAAATTCCTCAGAAAAAAAGATCCTCAAATCCGATCTTTTGTTAAATCAAAAGAAGTGCCTCCGGCACCTCCCAGAGAAGTGGTTGACCCCGAAGATGTTAAAGATGAGTTTTTAGAAGACGTGGATGATCAAGGGAC
>CAYMBT010000317.1:0-2499 GCA_964388755.1 uncultured Pseudobdellovibrionaceae bacterium
CCCGAGTGCAGTGGTATCGAACTTTTAGAAAAAGTAAGAAAAGACCAAAATTTTTCAAGCCTCCCCTTCGTACTTCTCACCGCAGAAGCCGAAACCGGCCAAGTTCAACAAGCCCTCACCCTAGGTGTCGACAACTACATCATTAAACCCTTCTCGGCAGAGACTCTAAAAGTTAAACTCGAACAAACCTTCAACAAAGTCAGCAAACGCGCCGCCTAACCATCCGGTGCCAGGCCCCGTTTGCGGACACATCGTTTCAAAAACCCATAGACCTATTGAGCTATAGAGTCTTTGCTTTGCATCTGTCTTTTTTATGGGACGAAAACACACAATACTTCAATCAGAATTTCCATACAATTTATCCGGAAGATGTATCAACAAAGAATGGTTTAATCTTCCCCTCGAAGAAGTTTGGAATATTTTTTCTGAAGAACTTTATCTTGTTTGGCAAATGTACAATCTTCAAATTCACTCTTTTGTATTAATGAATAATCATTATCATCTCATTGCTTCAACACCCGATTCAAATTTGAGTCAGTGTATGCATGCCCTCATAGGTACAGTTAGCAAACGACTGAACAAGCAAGGTAATCGTCTGAACGGAAATTTTTCTGGTCGTTACTTTAAAACTATTTTACATCACCATAATTTTTTTCTAAATGCTTATAAGTATAACTATAGAAATCCCGTAGCTTGTGGAATTTGTACACGGGCAGAAGATTATCCCTTCAGTACTCTTTCTGGATTACTTGGACAGAATAAACTTCTTATTCCAGTTGCTGAGGATGTCACTTTATTTGGGGATTTATCAGAAACACTTAAATGGCTTAACATTGAGCCTAATCCAACTCATCAAGAAGCTGTAAGATACGCACTTAAACGCCCTTATTTTAAATCGAAAAAATGTAGAAGTACGAGGAGGGAAATGATTGGAAAGGATGACATTCTGTAGCAACAAACAGGGCCTGGCACCGAATGGCGGAGAAAGAGGGATTCGAACCCTCGATACGCTATTAACGTATACACGCGTTCCAGGCGTGCGCATTCAACCACTCTGCCATCTCTCCGTATTTAAATAATTGAATTGTTTCGATGGTTTAGCAAATATCATGGGTGCTGTCGAGATAAAACAAGGGGGTTAAAATTGCTGGTCATTTCAATGGTTTAGGTCAACTTATCAGTAGAGATTTCAGAAGTCTAAAGAGCGTTTATTAAAGAGTGCCTCTTGTGGTAGTTGTCATATCAATGGATTCCACGCTGTTTAATAAAATCTATCTCGAAATCAGTAATATCTGTAACCTTCAGTGCAGCTTTTGCCCTGTGGTTGAAAGAGATCAATTTGAAATAAACCAAGAAAGTCTTACGGATTATTTTTCTAAAATCAAAGGCTACTCAGAAAGAGTCTGCTTACATGTCATGGGCGAACCGTTGAATCATAAGCAATTTCCAGACTTCGTCTTAAAAGCTTCTGATGCACAGATCCCTCTTGAGATTACAACTAACGGTACTTTACTGAACAATCAAACGACCAATGCATTAGTAAACCCAATCATTAAACAGGTTAATTTTTCTGTACAAAGTTTTTTTGATAATTATCCGAAGCAAGATCCTAAGAAATATTTAGATAAAATTTTTGATTTTTTAGATCATGCTCGTCAACTCAGGCCCGATCTATATATTAACTTACGTCTTTGGAATCTAGGGTCTGATCAAGTTCAAGAAAATAAATCTATTGATTTTATTAAGCGACTCGAAGAGCACTTTGGGGTCGAAATCAATCCCAATGTTGATCCCGCTTTTAAAAAATCAAAAAAAGTATGGGGTCGAATTTATCTGCATTTTGATACCCGCTTTGATTGGCCCGGAGAAAATAAAAGCTTTCGCCGCGAACATGGCACTTGCTGGGGAGGGCGAAATCAAATCGCTATCCACGCCGATGGTACCGTTGTGCCCTGTTGCCTTGATAAAGAGGCTGTTATAAAGCTTGGGAACCTTAAGCACCAAAGTCTTGATGAAATTTTGAGCTCAGATCGTTACCTCAAACTAAAGTCAGGTTTTGAACAAGGTGTTTTGACCGAAAGTCTCTGTCAAACATGCAGCTATGCGACAAGGTTTAAAACCTCCCCAGAAATGAGAGATCAAAAAGTCAGCTTTTTGTAGGCTTGCTGAAGCTTTGAATGACTTTACTGTTACTGGTCTTGTTGTTGATATCATTTTTTATTAAACTCAGATCAATATGACTCTTAAACATAGTGTTAGTTCATTAACCGTTATCATTATTTTTATAAGTCTTATGGCCTACAATTTTAATTTTTTTAATCGAACAGCATTTGAAGAGAATTATAATTCCATCGTCGGAGAAGAGTCTTTTATCGACTTTGACAACAGTGGCACTTTTGATCTTGATGAAGATCTTTTTGATGAAGAAAAAACAACAGACACAACCTGTCAGTTTTTAGATATTATGTTTCCCCCCGTTTTTATAGCCTGTCTTCCCCC
>CAYMBT010000318.1:0-2496 GCA_964388755.1 uncultured Pseudobdellovibrionaceae bacterium
CCAGAGTAATCAAACTCACAGGCTTGACCGATAACAATCGGACCGCTGCCGATGATGAGTACTTTTTTATACTTTTCTATTCTTGGCATTAAAACCTCACCTTGCTATCGCGAGTGTAAATTTGATCAAAGCGAAGATGGCTGTATTGCTCCATTTTAAAAAACATTCTTAAGAGCTCGACCTGGAAAAAGTGATGCTGTTCGCGCTGAGCTTTTTTGAGGAGCTTCACTTCTCGTAAAATAAATTTATTCACCTCTCTAGGGTGAACACAAAAACCTTTGGTAAAGAAAAAATGATCCTCATTGGGTATGAGTCTGGCATCACAGATGTCGCCTTTTTCTAAGGTAAGGACAAATGGATTATTGACCACTTTGACTTTTCTTTTTCCAAAGAGGTCTTGAAAAAACACAAAGTCATTTTTAATTTTTAGAAATTGAATCAGGCTGTGTTCAGTTTTAGCAAGGTTTTGAAAGACGCGCTTCTCGTCGCCGTGAAGCTGCTGAAACTCATCGATCTCTAGGGCGTATTGGGCCGGTGGCAGAACAGTTCCTGAAATGGGTCTTGAGAAGAGGTACCAATCAAAAAAAATGTTCATCCATTGTTCGTAACGATCGCTTTCTTTGTCATCAATACCCACATCGCTAAAAAACTCGCTTTTGGCCGCTAGAACTTCAGATTGATAAGAGGGGGACGAGAAGTAGATCGAAAGTTTTTCAATCGCATCTAGATAATTCATGCCTGAGTCCAATCCACAAATTGATCAAAAAGAGTTTCGCCGTCACGAGGCCCAGGATGACTTTCGGGATGAAACTGAACACTAAAACAATTTTGATTCACAGACTCGATTCCTGAAACAGTTTGGTCATTGAGATTGATGTGGGTGACATTAATATCACCTGACAAACTTTTTTCATTCACCGCGTAGCCGTGATTTTGGCTGGTCACATAGATTTCGCCGGTTTTTAGATTTTTAATAGGATGATTGGCACCGCGATGACCAAATTTAAGTTTATAGGTTTCACCACCTAAAGCTTTAGCCAAAAGTTGATGACCCATGCAGATTCCAAAAATAGTTTTTTGACCGATGAGTTTTTTAATGGTTTCAACCGCGACTTCGACGTCATCTGGGTCGCCAGGGCCATTGGATAAAAGAATTCCATCAGGCTTCCAAGCTAGAATTTCTTCGGCACTGCTGCGTGAAGGGAAAACCATAAGCTCGCGCGAGCGTTTAATCAATTCGCGCAAAATGTTTTCTTTACAACCAAAATCAAGGACAGCGACTTTGGGACCTGTGCCCAGTGCGCCTTGGATATGTTGTTTTTCTTTTCGGCTGGTTTCAAAAACCCAATCTTTTTTTTGTTCTTTAAATTGGCTAATGAGTGGTCGTGCTAAATCTTGAGCTTGATCTTCGGTATCAGCAATCACCATGGCGCCGATTTGTGTACCACCTTCGCGTAAGGCAAGAACAAGGGCGCGAGTGTCCATTGAATCTATGGCTGGAATAGAAAACTCATTAAGACGTTTCAGCCAGTAAGAGTTGTGTTCGCTTTTTTGAATATCAAGGGCAATAAAACCTTTGATCCAAAGTTGGCGGGACTCCCAAAAAGAGCGATCAATACCATAGTTGCCTTGTTGGGGGGCTGTCATCACCATGATTTGCCCGTAGTAAGAAGGATCGGTGGCAATCTCTTCGTAACCGTTGTGTGAAGTATTAAAAACAACTTCTCCGGCTGAGGGTTGGCCTGTAAGCCAGTCACCACTAAAAACAAGACCTGATTCGAGAACTAAAAAACCCTTCATATTTGAACCTGCAAAACTTTCTCCATTAAAGCGGCTCTGATGTATACGCCGTTTTCTTTTTGCTTCCACATAAGAAGTCGTGAGTCATCTTTAACACAGCTTTGAAATTCCACACCCCAATTCACCGGACCTGGGTGCATAATGACTGCTGTTTTTTTAAGAGTTTTTAATCCTTCAGGATTAAGACTAAAATTATTTTGAAAATCATCTCGGGTGATTTGAGCTAAGGTGTCGCTACCATGACGTTCAAATTGCACACGCAGACCCATATAGACATCACACCACTTTAGCGCGTCTTTAAGATCTGTAAAAACTTCGACTTTAGAAATCTTTTTTTGACGAAAATGCTCTGGAGCACAAATCCCCACCTGAGCGCCAAGGGATAGAAATAGAGGAATGTCAGAGGCCGCGACTCGGCTATGATCGATGTCACCTACAAAAAGAATTTTTAGACCTTTTAAATCTCCAAAATGTTCAATCAAGGTAAAAGCATCAAGCAAAGCTTGGGTTGGATGGGACTGAGATCCAAAACCACCATTGATAATGGGAATTTGGGACAGATCACTGAGCTGATCAAGCCCATCGTCATCACCACAGCGAATGACAAAAAGATTGGGTTGCATTGAGTGGATGGTCCAAAAGGTGTCGGCAAAGGTTTCGCCTTTGCTCATGCTCGTGTTTTTAACGTTATCAACC
>CAYMBT010000319.1:0-2459 GCA_964388755.1 uncultured Pseudobdellovibrionaceae bacterium
GTGGTGACTTTGATTTAAGCCAGCATCAAAAACTTTCTGGCAAAAGTCTTGAGTACTTTGATCAAGCACAGAATAAAAAATATATCCCTTACGTGATTGAAACAGCTATTGGCTGTGATCGACTTCTTTTAACTGTTATGTGTGATGCTTATCGCGAAGAGCACACCTCAAAAGATGGTGAAGCTGATGTGCGAGTGGTCTTTGGATTTCATCCCAAGCTTGCTCCTGTGCAAGTGGCCATTTTACCTCTTTCTAAAAAAGCCGAGTTGCAAGAAGTTTGTATGAAAGTGGATGATCAGTTGCGTGCGGCTGGTTTTAGAGTTCAGTACGACGAATCCCAAAGCATCGGTAAACGCTACCGAAGACAAGATGAAATTGGGACACCTTTTTGTGTGACCGTGGATTTTGATTCTTTACAGGATCATAAAGCCACCGTCAGACATCGCGACACCATGGTGCAAGAGAGAGTTTCTTACGATCAAATGAATCAGTATATTCAAGATAATTTCAAAAACTTTACCAACTGAGGTTTTTTATGACAAAAGATAAAAAAGTTTATTTCTTTGCTCAAGGTGAATCAGAGGGTGATGCGACCATGAAGAACATCCTTGGTGGTAAGGGTGCCAATCTTGCCGAGATGACCAATCTTGGAATCCCAGTACCACCGGGGTTCACCATCTCTACAGATGTTTGTATGCAATTTTACCGTGACGGTAAAAAGCTGACTTCTACCATCTTAGAGCAAATCGAAGAGGCTCTTTTAAGAGTCGAAAAAAAGATTGGTAAGAAATTTGGTGATCCCGAAAATCCACTTCTTGTCAGTGTAAGATCAGGGGCTAGAGCTTCAATGCCCGGAATGATGGATACTATTTTAAATCTAGGTCTCAATGACCAAACCGTCGAAGGCCTTGCCCGGTCATCAAAAAACGAACGCTTTGCCTGGGATTCTTATCGTCGCTTTATACAAATGTATTCTAACGTTGTTCTAGGTATGAACACTTCTCTTTTAGAAATGGCATTAGAAGACCTCAAAGACGAAAAAAAATACACAAAAGACACAGAACTCACAGTGAATGATCTTAAATTCTTAGTAGAAAATTTTAAAAGTCAAATTGCTGCAACCACAGCAAAAACATTTCCCATGGATCCAAAAGAGCAACTTTGGGGTGCTATCGAAGCTGTCTTCTCAAGCTGGAACAATGATCGTGCTAAAACCTATCGTCGATTGCATTCTATTCCTGACGACTGGGGAACGGCCGTCAATGTGCAGTCCATGGTTTTCGGAAATTTAGGCGAAGACTCTGGCACTGGTGTGGCCTTTACCCGTGATCCATCCACCGGCGAAAAACTTTTCTTTGGCGAGTATTTAATGAACGCCCAAGGCGAAGATGTTGTGGCCGGTATTCGTACTCCACAGCCCATCACAAAAAAAGCCGCTGAGGGCACAGGGCACATGTCTTTAGAACAAGAGTGTCCTGAAGTTTTTAAAGAACTGGTCGCCACTTACGAAAAACTAGAAAAACATTATCGCGATATGCAAGACATCGAGTTCACCATCGAAAAAGGTCATCTTTGGATGTTACAAACTCGAAACGGCAAAAGAACAGCCAAAGCCGCTCTTCGCATTGCTACCGACATGATCGACGAAGGCTTGATCACCGAAAACGAAGCTATTTTACGTGTACAACCTTCAAGTCTTGATCAGTTGCTTCATCCCACCCTTGATCCAAAAAGTCCAAAAACTGTGATTGCAAAAGGTTTACCGGCAAGCCCCGGTGGAGTGTCAGGTAAAGTGGTTTTCACCAGCGAAGATGCTGTGGCCTGGAAAGAGCGCGGAAAAAAAGTCATCCTTGTGCGCGTAGAAACTTCACCAGAAGACATTGAAGGCATGGTTGCATCCCAAGGAATTCTTACTAGCCGTGGTGGCATGACCTCTCACGCCGCTGTTGTGGCGCGCGGGATGGGTAAGTGTTGTGTGGCTGGTTGTGGTGAAGTTTATGTTAATGAACACGACAAAGAGTTTCGCACCAACGGTTACTTGATCAAAGAAGGTGAAATTATCACTCTTGATGGTTCCACGGGCGAAGTGTTTTTAGGAGAAGTGAAAACCATCCCACCACAACTCGAAGGCCCCTTTGAGCGAATCATGGAGATGGCCGATCGAGTTCGAAAGCTTAAAGTCAGAACCAATGCCGATACTCCGGCTGATGCAAAAACCGCTATCGAATTTGGTGCCGAAGGCATTGGACTTTGTCGTACAGAACATATGTTTTTTGCGCCAGAGAGAATCGATTGGGTACGAAGAATGATTTTAGCTGAGAACAAAGAAGAGCGTGAACGTGCTCTGGCTCAACTTCTTCCTATGCAGCGCGAAGATTTTTATGGAATCTTTAAAGTCATGGAAGAGCGTCCGGTCACCATTCGACTTCTTGATCCTCCACTGCATGAGTTTCTTCCCC
>CAYMBT010000320.1:0-2459 GCA_964388755.1 uncultured Pseudobdellovibrionaceae bacterium
AGCAAAGCCAATCAATTGACTCATTTTTTGGATCAATAGGTCGCGACGAATCTTATCTTCGAATTCAGACTCAGTTAGTCGAGCTTGTCGAAGATAGGTTTTATAACGGAGTCGACTAAAAACACCGTCTTCAAAAAAAGGTTCGATTTCAAGAAGGGCCTGAGCCACTTCTTTATCACTCACGTGAATATTAAGTTTGCTGGCTTCTTGAACAATCAAAGATCGACTGACAAGGATGTTAATCGCATCTTGTTTCAGTCGATTTTGTGATTCTGTATCGGTGGCACCTTGTTTATTACTGTCTAAACGATCAAGGAGCTCTTTATAGTCTCTCAGACTAATGGCATCGCTATTCACTTCTGCAGCGGCTCCACCTGAGCCAAGGATTGATGAGTCAGGAGAAAAACCCACAAATATAAAAACAAGACAAACTAGGAAGAGAAGAGACCAACCAAAAATATTAATGATCGGATTCTTTCTTTTTTTTGTTACTGACTCAAACACCACTCACCTCCAAAAAATTAACGATACATTGGCAGGACTGTTTTTCCAATTGGATTTCCTCTGACAATTTGATAATTTTTAATCTATGGGTCATTCGTGGAATTGGAAACAAACTTTTGGATTTTTTTTGCTCTTTGTACCAGCACTTCTCTTTTATGCGCTGCAAAAGAATATAGCGACACCGACCCAAGGAACTGTTTTTCAAAAGCCAGCTCACTGGCTTCAGCTCTCCTATGACCAAATCACCCATAAGATTCAAGAAAGTCTTAATACTTATTTTTATCTTGTGAATATCAACATTGATAATCGTGAACTTAAGGCCGAGAACGCGAGCCTTGCCTCACAAATGCAGCTTCTCGAAGAGTATCGCCTCGAGAACATGAGGCTTCGTGAGCTTTTTAAGTTTCAACAAGAATTACCACGCAAAACCTTACCGGCTCGAGTCATTTCTAAGGATATTCTTCTCAATCAAAAGTCCATCATGATTGATAAAGGTCTCTCTGACGGCGTTCAACGTTTACAAGGTGTCATTTCAGCCGATGGTGTTGTTGGTTATATCATTGAGGTCGAAGAAAAAACGGCTCGAGTGATGCTGGCTTCTAATCACAATGCCAGCGTGGATGCCCTTGTACAAAGAACACGGGCGCGCGGAATTGTATCCGGTCTTTCTAACGAAACCTATAGACTCAACTACATCATGAGAAAAGAGGATGCTGAGGTGGGTGATAAAATCATCACCAGCGGTCGGCAAGGCTACTTTCCTAAGGGTTTTAATATTGGCACAGTGACTCATGTCGAGCACAGCCCAACAGGTGTCAGTTTTCAGGCCCTCATTCAGCCCGAAGTGAAACTGGATCATCTTGAAGATGTCTTAGTCATTGTTGAAAAAAGAGAAGACCCTGACACCGAGAAAACTCTATGAAGAAATCAGCTCTCACTCTTCTGACTTTCATGGGAATTAGTTTTTTTCTCTCTGGTCTTCAAGCTACACTTTATTTTCTGCCGCTCACTTTGCCTTACTTTTGGGTGATCGTTTTATCTTATTATTCTTTTCATAAGAATTTTCTCTTCATTCTGACGGCCAATTTTTTTCATGTCCTTATTTTGGTTTCTTTTACAACCACATCCCCTGCTCTTCTTATTGTATTGCTCAATGGTGTGAGCATGATTCTCTATGTGATCGGACAACGACTCAACATCACCCAAATGCATATGGCTTTGGGTTCAGCTCTTTCGAGTTTGGTTTTATTATTTCTTATTTGGCTCTTTGGAAGCCTGACCCATGTTTTTGAGTTTCCGCCTTTGTTTTCTTGGATTGGGATTACCCTAATGACTTTTGTTTTTGCCTTACCACTTCTTTCAATACTCAAAGCGATTGATGGGCGAATTCACCTTGATCGCATCGACACTTTGGCGAATTTGAGGATATAATGTCAAAGTATCTACCCAGTGATGACTATACTGAAAACTTTCTCTTTGAAATCAATTTCAAGTTTCTTAAGGTTTTCATTCTTTTTTTCTTTTTGATTATTTTTGCTCGCCTTTGGTATCTGCAGGTGATTTTTGGCGACGAGTTCAGAGCCTTTTCTAACCAGAATCTTCTTAAGTCTTCCGATGTTTTTGCTCCACGGGGAAAAATCTATGATCGTGACGGAAAAGTGTTGGTTGAAAATTTACCTGCTTACAAGGCTATAATCACACCGCAATATATGACCGATCTTGATAAGCTCGCAAAAGATCTTGGTGCTGCCCTCAATATTGATCCAGAAGAAATTATTGATAAAGTTAAAAAATCGAAACGACAAAATGGCCCCTTCTTTCCGGTGGATGTTAAGATGCATTTATCACGGGACGAGCTCTTTAAAGTGGAACTGGTCAAACTGGATCACCCAGGTCTTGATGCCCAAGAGTTTATTTTAAGAAATTATAACTTCGGACCGCAAATTGCGCACACC
>CAYMBT010000321.1:0-2458 GCA_964388755.1 uncultured Pseudobdellovibrionaceae bacterium
ATGGCTTGTAAGTTATGAAGATTCGAGAAATTGATCCACAATCAGATGACGAGGTTCTCATTGTCGCCCAGCGAATGCGCCAGACATTGGTGGAGGTGCTCGGCTCTGACAAAGGTGAATCAATGTATTCTATGGATTGGCTGATCAATAGGGTTCGCTGGCATCTTGATCCCAAAAACACTCATGGAAAAGTTTTTCTTATAGAAAATCAAGAGGGCACAATCCTCGGCCATGGGATTGCACGTATCGATCACGGGACCAACTTCTGTTATTTCTCGACTATTTTTGTTGAGCCCTCATCGAGAAGAAAAGGCTTAGCCACTCAGCTGATCAATCATGTTGAAGACTGGTTTTTAAGATTGAAAGTCGTAAAAATTATTTACAACACCGCCAAAAATCACTCCGCTATTATTTCTTTATTTAAATCACATGGCTACTTTATTACAAAAACTGATACTGAGATGATCGAACTGTCCAAATTCCTAAAGTATTCATAATTTTGTTTTTCAATTAAGGAGTGAGCCCTAAAAATTTCACTGAATACCATGGGGTTACTTTAATACTCTGGCTTAAGGTCTTTGATCAGAAGCTGTAAATTTTCTTGACCCATATAAAAGTTCAGTGAAGGTTCTGCAATAATAGAAATGCGTTTTGAATTCAGTTGTTTTTTCTCTTCGATATTATCAACAAAAAACCAAAGGGCATCGATTTTGTGGCCGTGAATATCCTTAAGAGTCAGTTTAAGGTGTTTTTCTTTAAGAACCCTGATTGCAGAAACAAAAAGATGATCTAGACGAAAGATGGGTAGCGAAAAACCAACACCGTAAGGCTCAAGCTTAATGAGCCATGATTTAAAATCATTATTGAGCTCGCCTAAATCCACTTTAAGATCATAACTCACTTTGGGCTCAATCTTTTCAGCCGATTGATAAAACTCACTGAGGTAATCTTGAAAGTCGTGTGCCTTATCAAGAGAAAGCTCAAAGCCGGCTGCTTGATGATGACCACCAAAATGATTGAGTACATTTTTTGAAAATTCTAAAGCACTGAGTAAGCTTAAACCCTCAGGCGCTCGGGCACTGCCAATAATTTTATCCCCAACAATGGATCCGATGAAACTTGGCACTTGATGAATCTTTGTCGCACGGGTCGCAAGTAATCCTAAAACACCTTTGTAGTAACTCTCTGACCAATGAAAGATAAAGCCATTCACACTCACCTGCTCGAGGTAAATATCCAGCGCTCTCTCCCCGTCTTTTTGGACCTCTCCGCGAAGTTTTTGGGCATTCATTGTTTCTAGAACTTTTGATTCTGCATTTTTAAAATCTGTTTCTAAAAATAAATCAATGGCTTTGACATCTGAATTCATTCGTCCAAGGGCATTTAGTTTTGGCGCCAGTTGGATGGCAAGATCTGAAGAGCTTAAACGTTTGCCCTTTAAATTGAGTTTTTCCATAAGAAGTTGTAACCCCACTCTTTGAGTGCGGGCCATTTGAAGCATCCCATGTTGAACAAGGGTTCTGTTTTCTTTCACTAAAGGAACCATGTCGGTCAGAGTTGCGATGGCAAAACAATCCAGTAAAACTTTGGGATCAAATTCTTTTTGAATCAGCCCGAGGCTTGTCATTTTTTGTCTTAAAGCCAGAATTAAATAAAACCCAACACCCGTGCCACAAAGATAATTCAGCTCTGAGGGACAGTCTTTTTGATTGGGATTCACAATAGCATGGGCTTTAGGAACTTCATCTTTAGGTTGATGATGGTCAGTAATGATGAAATCTCTCTTTAAACTTAAAGCAAGGTCAACCGCCTTAACGTCTGTGATTCCCACATCAACGGTTAAAAATAAAGAGACCTGATGTTTAACAATAAAATCTTCAATGATATGGGGATGAACACCATAACCATCACTAAATCGATCGGGTTGAAAGCCTAGAATATTTTTAAAACCTAAAAGCTCTAAACCGGTTTTCACTAACGCTAGCCCCGGGGTTCCATCCATATCATAATCAGCATAAATACAGATTTTTTCGTTTTTATGAAAAGCCTCAACCAAACGATCAGTAGCCTTATCCATGTCTTTAAGTAAAAAGGGATCCTTAAGATCTTTAAGGCGAAAAGAGGTGAATGCTAAGAAGTCATCATAGTTTTCGAAGCCTCGGGTTTTCATCCATCTTTGAATTAAAGAGGGTACGGGCCAGTCTTCACCCACATTTTGGGTTTTTGAAATATTATTCAAATGACTGTCTTGAATCATTTCCCCCACCCAGAATTTTTTTGAAGAACTAAAGGCTCAAAAATCAATGAGCCTTATGAATAAAAATGATTTTATGAATTAAGCGGTTTTCAGTTGCTGAGTAAACTTCTCTGTAAAGATCACAAGTGGTGATGCCACATAGATCGATGAATAAGTACCCACCACAACACCAATGGCAAAAGTGAAGGCTAGATCTTCGAT
>CAYMBT010000322.1:0-2455 GCA_964388755.1 uncultured Pseudobdellovibrionaceae bacterium
GTTGATTGGACAAATAATGCTATCAACAATATTGGCAATGGTCGTGGACGACTAAGAATTTTTCAATCCGGCTTTAACAACACATCCGTTGTTACAATGCCGATCACCTTAGGTGCTTTTATTCGAGAGACTGGGGCGCCAACATCTTCTCAAACAAGAAGTGATCTTCGAGCTACAGCTCTTTATTTTCGTGATCCAAGTCCTATGAAGTCTGGTGAACTTATTATTTCCAGTTCACAAGGTGGGCCTGGCGCAGTTCAACTGAACTCGCAAAACTATGAACAGGTCTTTGATTCTATCGTTGAGCTTCGTATCGAGCCGGGCGGCTTTCCCTCAGCCGCCGGAACTCCAGTGAGAACAGCGCAAATTAAAGTGGTGTTTAGAAAGTTTTTAGACACAGATCGAAGTCTTTGGCGATGGTGTCCGCAAAATAGAATAAACAGTACTGCCCTTTGTGCAACAAAAGCACAGTTTATTGATGAAACCCATTACTTTAATGTTCCATTGGTCAACAATACTGTGACCAATGGTTTTGGAGTCAGGGAAACTCTTTTTGGTGATGTTTACTTTTTCAAAAGAGGGGATCGGCTATGATTAAATTCTTAAAACCCCTGAGAAACAATCAAGGATCTTTTACCCTGCTGATGGTTATGGGTGTAGTTTGTATTGGAGCACTTATGGTGATCCAGTCGTCCAGCTATTTTATTGGTATCAATCAGCACCATAAAAGTTTAAGAGTCCGTAATAACATTGATCAAGTCATGGGGGCTTTGGCCCAAAGAATAAAACACAGTTATAACCTCGCTCAACTTGATCCCAGTTGTGCCAGTGCAGGAGCTGGATTTGTCAGTCGAACCATTCCTGGTGGGCAGATCTGCGTTCCAAGTCAGGGACTTTGTATAACTAGCCCAGGAATCAGTGAAAGCCAAACGCCCTTTTGTGCGTCTATTGGTGTTAATCAGATGAACTGGAGCTACCAGCCAAGTGTTCCGATTACAGCAGGACAGTCAACAGGTGTGTCAGTGCCATTAACGGGCCAAGATCGCATGACTGATTTTGTGATTCCTGGAATTAATAATTCTCTTTGGAAAAGTTGTACCTACCCCAACGTTTGTGTACGGATTCTTTTATGCCCACTCGGTAATACCGATTGCCAACTCAATAACGCCGAGGCGATTCAAGTTGTGCGTCTTGGTTCACTTTAGTCCTTCTAGCAATTGAAACATAATATTTATGTCAAAAAAATATTTTTAATAGGAGTCTCATTGAAAAAAGATCAAACTTATTTCTTAAAACAGTGTGAATCCAAAAATAATTGAAACCTTGATGAAAAATTAAAAAATTTATATTTAACTGCCTTCTTAGATAAGTCATAATATCAATATGGAAAAACAGACTGGACTTAACAAAGATACACTTTTTGCTTTTTTTTATTTATCTCGTCTTTTAAAATTATCAGTTCCGGTTCTTGATTGTATCAAACAGGCTTCAGAAATTGCCTCAATCCAAGACCAAAAAATTATGGATGATTTATCTAAAAATATTCTCACAAAAGGTGAATTTGAATTTTCTAAAGTTTTTGAATCATTGAATTCTATTGAAGCTCAAATTTTAGCTGAGAAAGCAACAGTGGGGGATCGTTCAGGGACTATAGATGACTCTCTTTTTGAGGGAGCTTATCTTGTTTTAATGTATCGAAAAGTAAAAGCTTCAAAGTTTAATGAAAAAGATATCAGTTTTCTGAAGTGGCTGATTAGGGATCTTGATCTTGAAGTTTTAAAAGCTGACTATCAATTTGAATCTTGGTCTTCGTCACAATTTTGGCAGAGTGCTGTTTGGAATTCTATCGATAAGGCTGATGATATAAACTCGGTGAACTGGCTTCTGTTACAATTAGAACAAGATTGTTCAGAACTTGATTTAAAAATTTTTGTTTCACTACTTAAACAAACAAATCTTGGTTCTGTGACTGACCATGAGATCCATCAAGCGGCTTATGATCTTTGCCTATTTAAACAAAATCCATACCTTTAATGTTTTATAGAATGACTGTTTTAATTCATCGCTTTTTGGCTGAATAGTATCTAAATGAGCCATTAATCTAGTTATTTTGAATCAAAAAAAACTTCAATTATAAATATAATTTATTTTTTGTTAATATAATCTGTGGTTCGTTTTCTGCGCTGGTCTCTTTTTAATACGTTGCTCTTCTTCTCTTTATTTTCATGGGGACAGTTTGTTCCTTTTGCTGTTTGGAATCCTCCGGCGGCTGACCCTGTTTGTGATACTTCAACTGTCGAATGGACAAATCCTGGTTTTTATACTTTCACAGTTCCGGCTGGCTGCTCTAAACTTTCTATTCAAGCTTATGGTGCCGGTGGTGGTGGTGGAGCTAGTGCATTAGAAGGTGGTGCCGGAGGTGGAGGCGGAAGTGTGGTCGCTCGCAGCTCTGATC
>CAYMBT010000323.1:0-2446 GCA_964388755.1 uncultured Pseudobdellovibrionaceae bacterium
TCACTTCAATATCTGCTAAGGGATGATCAACACCAATCAGTTCTACTCCAAATTGGCGAAACTGGCGGTAACGACCTTTTTGTGGACGTTCGTGGCGAAACATGGGGCCAGAATAAAAAAGTTTAAGGGGAAGATCTCTCAGAAGGCTATTGGATATCACCGCCCGAGCCACACTGGCCGTGCCCTCAGGTCTGAGTGTCAAAGACTCTCCGCTGCGGTCTTCAAAAGTGTACATTTCTTTGTTCACAATATCGGATTGATCGCCCAGGGTGCGTTTAAAAACTGAAGTAAACTCAAAAATAGGTGTTTCGATTTCGCTAAAATCATAGAGCCTTGCGGTTTCCATAAAGTGCTGTTCAATTTCTCGAAAAAGGCGAGCTTCGTCTGCAAAAATATCTCGGGTACCTCGAACGGGCTGTAATTTCATGACTGACCTCACTAAAATTCAGGTGACCAGATATATTTCCCTATCCTTTGAACTTTGTCACAGGTTTAAGCAAAAAAAATCGTATTTGGGGGCGGCTTATCCATCACAGGGACTTAAGTGAATAACAGTTGATAGGCCAAGGGGCACAAAAGGAGCCAGTGGCAAAAAAATATTGTTCTGAAGGGGGCAGAGATCTAGTATGGTTTTTTCAATTTCTCTGATCTCAAGAGGTTATTATGACATTGGTCTTCTCTTTGATGCTTTTTCTAAACACCACTTTGACCCTGGCCCAAGAGGACGTGACCTTAATGGTCTACACTTCTAGAAAGAGTCACCTAGTTGAACCCCTATTTAAAGCCTACGAGAAAAAAACCGGAATAAAAATTAAACATATCAACGGTGATGATGGTCCGCTGATTCAAAAACTTAAAACCGAAGGCGAAAAAACCCCGGCTGATCTTTTAATGACGGTGGACGCGGGACATTTGGTCTTTGCCGCCAGTCTTGGTTTACTTTCATCCTTAGAGGGTCTTAAAGAATATAAAAGTATCAAACCAGAGCTTCGCGACCCCAAGGGTCTTTGGATGGCCCTGTCTTTAAGGGCAAGAACAATTTTTTATAACAAAGATAAAGTGAAAGAGAGTGAACTTTTAAGTTACGAGGATTTGGCTCTTCCTCAATGGAAAAATCGTCTGTGTTTAAGAACCTCACGTAAAGTTTATAATCAGTCTTTGGTTGCCGCTATGATCGAAAGATTGGGAGAAGTAAAAACATTTCAAGTGATGAAAGGATGGGTTAAGAACTTAGCAAAACCCGTCATGACCAGTGATGAGATTTTACTTCAAGCCATTGATAAAGGTTTTTGCCATGTGGGCATAGCCAACACCTATTACTTTGCACGGATTCAAAAGAAAGGCGAGGGTCAGAATGTGGGAGTCTTTTGGCCCAAAAAATCAGCCGGTGGAGTCCATGTGAATATTTCTGGGGTAGGTCTCGTTAAGCACAGTAAAAACAAGAAACAAGCCCTCGATCTTGTTGATTGGCTTCTTTCCAGTGAGGCGCAAAAGATTTTTGCATCTCTTAACGATGAGTACCCAGTTAGAGAAAATGTTGAAATTTCAGAGACGATTAAGAAGTGGGGAACTTTTGATCAAGATCCAACACCGCTTGATGCTATCGGTAAAAACCAGAAAAAAGCGGTGCAAATTATGGATCGTGCCCGTTACCGCTAATGAATAAAAAAATAACACCTCTTTTTTTTGATTTCATCTATGTGGGTCTATTTTTTCTACCTATTCTTTATCTTTTTTTGGCCTCTCGCCAAGTTGTCCAACTGGATCCCTATCTTGAAAGAGAAGCCTTGCAAAATACATTGCTTCTTTTGCCCACAGTCTTACTGTTTTCAACTCTTATCGGTTTTTTTTTAGCTCTGAGTACTACTTTTTTGAAATGGCCCTTTAAAAGACTCATTGATATTTTATTGATGCTTCCTATGGCTCTGCCTTCCTATGTCCTGTCTTATACCTATCTGGGATCGCTAGGCCCAAGCTCAAGCTTACAAAACTCTATTCCGTTAGTGATCCAAGGGGAGTTTTGGTTTCTGAGTTTTATTTTGATTCTTTGCTTTACACCTTACATTTATTTTTTCTCCCGCTTGGGTTTGAGTTTTATTTCACAAAGTGAAATTGAAACAGAAATGATTATGGGGGCGGGTTGGTGGCGCTTTTTTAGGTTCCATCTCATACCCAAAATATTTCCCTTTGTACTTTCTGGGCAAATTCTTGTGCTTTTTGAGACACTGGCCGAATTTGGTGCTGCGAGTATGATCAATGTTCCGGTACTCACCACGCTGATTTACAAATTATGGTTTGATTTATTCTCTTTTGAAAGTGCAGCCAGTTTATCCCTTAAACTTTTAATCATTGTCGGCATCCTCCTTTTTTTAGAGTGGTGGATTAAAGCCAAAATGGTTTCAACCCAAACAACCCATCAAAATCCCATTCGCGCGATGCAAGTTCC
>CAYMBT010000324.1:0-2435 GCA_964388755.1 uncultured Pseudobdellovibrionaceae bacterium
CCTGCCAATAACAAAAAAACTGCATTCTCTAAGAACAGTTTCTGATTAGTTTTTTTTAAAATTTGTTAACCATCATGAAGTGGTGTCAGGCCTTGTTTAGTTTTTTTTAGTTCCTTGAATCATGGAGGCTCCGACAAGCGTGACGCGTTCGGCCCCAAAGGGGCCGATGTCGGCCAAGCAGGAGCTGTGCCTCCATGGCTAAAGGATCTCAAAAACCCTAACTTTTTCCACAAAAATTATTTTGAACGTGGGTTTGAAAAAGATTTGTCAGAATCTCGGCGTGTTGATAGGTCTTTTGTTATGGCTAGAGCGATTGATAATGTTTACCAAGATGTGACGAGGGATATTCGGGTGGAAGTTGTTCCTGTATATGTTCCGGAGCAGACTCATTTTGTGAATCAACATCTTTATACATATAATATTTCGATTACCAATCTCTCTAGTAATGCTTGCCAGCTGCTTCGACGGCATTGGGTTATTGTTGATGGGCATGGTAAAAAAGAAGAGGTTGATGGTGATGGGGTCATTGGTCAGCAGCCTTTGCTACAGCCTGGTGAAAATTTTCAGTATTCTAGTTTTTGTCCTCTATCGACGCCAACGGGTAGCATGAGAGGGCATTTTGAGTTTGTGGATCATAATAAAGAACGTTTTTTGGTACGTGTGCCCCTCTTCTTTTTAAGACCCGACGCCCTTCACTAGTTTGTTTCTGATTTAATAATCTATTATTTGTTCTTACCAACTCTAATAGTTGTTTCTCAATATATCTTATTGAACTTCTCATATGTCCCTCTCAATTTCTACGCTTTCTAATTTTGAGGCTTTAGGTGGTTTTCTTTCTGGCCAAGGACTTAGGTTTTTGGTTTAATGGCAGAGCTTAATAATGTTTAATTTATTAAAGAGAGAGGGTTTTTATATGGCTTCTAAAATTATTTATACTCAGACTGATGAGGCTCCGGCTTTAGCGACCCAATCTCTTTTACCAATCCTTAATTTCTTTGTGAAAAGTGCCGGTGCTGAAGTTGAACTTCGAGATATTTCTTTGGCCGCTCGAATTCTTTCGCAATTTCCTGATCGTCTTTCCAGTGACCAAAAAGTGGATGATGATCTTAGTTTTCTTGGTGCTTTAGCAGAAACTCCTGAAGCGAATATCATAAAACTTCCTAATATCAGCGCTTCGGTTCCCCAATTGATTGAGGCCATTAAAGAGCTTAAGTCCCAAGGCTATCCCCTACCTGACTATCCCGAAAATCCTGTGAGCGATGAAGATAAAGAAATCAAACTTCGCTACTCTAAAGTTCTTGGTAGTGCCGTTAACCCTGTACTGAGAGAAGGCAATTCTGATCGACGAGTGGCTATGTCTGTTAAAAAGTTTGCTAAAGCCAATCCCCACAGTATGGGCGAATGGAGTAAAGATTCTTTAAGTCATGTTTCTTCGATGACCGGTGGAGACTTCTTTGGAAGCGAAAAGTCTTATGTTACAGACAGTAAAAAAACCATTCGCATTCAGTGGGTGGGTGATGATAACAATCCCCAAATTCTTAAAGATAAACTTCAACTGCAAGTGGGCGAAGTGATTGATGCCTCTGTTATGAGTCTTGGAAAATTAAAATCATTTTATAAAGAGCAAATCCAAGATGCTAAAAACAAAAACATACTGTTTTCTCTTCATTTAAAAGCAACGATGATGAAGGTTTCTGACCCCATTATTTTTGGAGCTGCGGTTGAAACTTTTTTTGCCAGTGTTTTTGAAAAATATGGCTCTGAACTTAAAGAGGTGGGTGTTGATGTTCGAAATGGTTTTGGAGATTTGTTAGCCAAAATTAAAAAACTCTCGCCTGACATCGAGAAAAATGTGAAAGCCGAGATCGAGAGCTGTTTTGTGAATGGTCCTCATCTTGCCATGGTGGATTCTGAAAAAGGCATCACCAACCTTCATGTTCCCAGTGATGTGATTATTGATGCTTCAATGCCGGCTGCTATCAGATCATCTGGAAAAATGTGGGATAAAAATGGCAAGCTTCAAGATATGAAAGCCGTTATCCCTGACCGTTGTTACGCCAGTGTTTATCAGGCGACCATTGATTTTTGTAAAAAACATGGTGCTTTTGATCCTAGAGTTATGGGGTCTGTGGCCAACGTTGGTCTTATGGCTAAAAAAGCAGAAGAGTATGGATCACATGACAAAACATTTTCAATAGATAAAGCCGGTAAGGTGCAAGTCATCGACGAAACACAAAAAGTGATTTTTGAACATCGAGTTGAGGCTGGTGACATCTGGAGAATGTGCCAAACAAAAGATGAAGCCATTAAAGACTGGGTCAAACTTGCTGTCACTCGTGCACGTCTTTCGGGCCAGATGGCTATTTTTTGGCTAGATAACGAAAGAGCCCATGATCGTAACTTGATTGATAAAGTGAAACGTTACCTGAAAGAGC
>CAYMBT010000325.1:0-2405 GCA_964388755.1 uncultured Pseudobdellovibrionaceae bacterium
CATGCTTTAGCTGTACAGCTAAAGCATGTGGCCGTCAGGAGCCCGAGTTCTCAAACTATAAAGCCATGAAAAAATGAACGCTAAGAAATAAAAAAAATCAGAAATCTAAACTCATCGTCGTCATAAAGCGACGATTTTCGATTTTAAGGTCTTCGATTCCGACTTCTTCTCCATAACTAGCAAGATCCAACCTAAACACCCCAAACTCCCCCGTAAACCCCGCCGTCCAATAACCTTGATTAAGACCAGCGCGCCAGCCCCCACGAAACCACGAAGTCACTTCCCACATAAACTCTACACCCAGATGAACCCCTTTTTGAAGATTCCAATTAGGATGAAGAATATTACGAATATCAAAGGCGACTTTAGAACTCCACACCCACCAGTCTGGTAAGTCCATGGCGTAACCAAGGTCGATCACGCGATGAAGTTTTTCGGGGTCACCGGTTTGATCACCGATCAGATTAAAATTGGTCAGATAACCGTAGTCAGCAATATTTCGGATAACGATTCCAGCTGAAGGGTTAAAACTTTGCCATGGGCCTTTCCAAAGAAATCCAACATCAGCGTCAAGGGTAAGGCCTTCTTTAGCCATAGATTCGTCAAACACTTCATCGTTGAGTGCAAGGCTAGCCACATCCACAATTTCATCCACATTCATGCGATAAATCATTTTTGCGGTGACTCCGATGTGAAAGCTTCCGGATTTTTGCCATTTATTGATCTTCCAATTTTGACTGTAAGCCAGAGTGCTATCTTGAACGGCGGTTAATCCAACAGATGGACCTACTGATCTGTTAAGACCCATGTCGATTGATAAATCCATGGGGATAAAGGCAACACCCCAACTGGGTCTAGCCCAAAGCCAACCTAAAGAGGGTGCTCTGAAAGAGTATTGATTGCCATAATTTTTTTCGATCAAATCTGAAATGGCTTGAACTTCATCGGCAGAGTCTTGAGCTTCACCCAGTTCTTTATAAAATGTGCTGATATCTGGATCAAGGTCCCCTTTGATATACCAGTTGGACTCACCTTCTTTAAGTTGACTCAAGCCCGCAGGATTATAAAAAATTGCTGAGTTATCGTTGGCGACAGCGATGAAGGCGTGCCCCATACCCATGGCTCTTGTGTCTTGAAACTGGTTTCTGATCCCAGAATAAAGGGACTGTGACCAAGAATAGTTAAAAGATAAAAAGACAGCAGCAAACAAGCTTAAACGCTTCATCATAAAAGACCTCTATCGATAAAAGACTATTCTGCGAAAAAACATCGTTTGCCGCAAGTTTAATTCAATCTATAATAGACCTATGCTGGTAAAACTTTTTTTTATTCTGTGTTTTTTTATTCATGATTTATCTTGGGGTGCACCTCCGTCAAAGATCCCGCTTAAAGTCGAGACCAGTGAATCTAAAACACAACCAACCCCATCGGCCGACTATCCCGAAGATTCAGTGGATCCATCGATGAATTCAGCACCTCCAAAAGCCCAAGGAATTTGGTCATTGGGTGCAAAGGGTTCCATACTCGGGGGATATTTTGCTGATCAAGAATCTATTGAGCAGTCTAAAGACAATCGCTACTTTTTAGGATTATCGCTGCGTTTTCTTGATCGCAGTTGGCATCGAGTCAACATCGAAGCTTTATGGGTGCAGAATAATAATTTGATCGTTTCTGGATCATGGGAGTACGTCCCAAGCCGAAAACCTCTGAGAACCTATTACGGCCTTGGATTTTCTCAACGATTGGTCTCTGATAAAGAGTTTAGAAATATTATCGAGCTGGAGAATTATTATTTAACCGCCAGTGTTGGTGCCGAGTATTTGCTAGAGTCACGTGATGCTTTTGGGGCGGAGCTTAAAGGCCTTGTTGGTACTGAAGACTACGCCGTGCAATTGACACTTCGATATATTATTTCATTTTAAATAAGATTCTTTCCATGCCAAAACTTGGTTTTTTAAATGATCAAGATCTTTATCGTTTATAATCACGAAGTCTGCTTTTTTTCTTTTCTCTTCAATACTCATCAACTGATTCATTCTGTTTTTAGCTTGAGCTTCATCCAATTGGTTTCGCTTCATCAGTCTTTTGAGAGCAATGTCGTCGGGTGTATAAACTAAAAGAATATAATCAAACTGGCTGACAAGATTCTTTTCAAACAATAAAGGCACATCGTAGACCGCAGCTTTCGTGTTTTGCCTCACTAAATTAAATTTGATCTCTTTGACTTGATTTTGCACATAGGGATGTAAAATCTTTTCTAGGATTTCTTTTTTTTGGGGATCTTTAAAAACCACAGCACCTAGTTTAGCGCGATCCACCTGGCCCTGGGTATTGAGTATGGACTCGCCGAAATGAGTTTTGATTTCAGGTAGGCAATCGACTAGACCTTGGTGGGCTATTTTATC
>CAYMBT010000326.1:0-2397 GCA_964388755.1 uncultured Pseudobdellovibrionaceae bacterium
GAGAGTGAGATTTTGTTGAAAGGCCGAGAACTGAGCGAGTACTTAGGTCAAAGTGAAGCTGATAACAGTCTGAATAAGTCCCCTGTAAAAACAAAAAACAAAGTGACATCAAAGAAAGTGGATCAAACTTCTCGATCAAAAAAAATGCGTCCAACACGCGGAATTTTACAGGCCCAATTTTTTATGCCGGATCAAAAAAAATTAACAGTCTTTGCTGTGCATTTTCCCTCTCAAGGGGGGCCAAGCCATTTTCGCCGATCAGGATTACTGGCCTTATCAGCTCTAAAAAAGAATTTGCCCCAAGATGAACTAGTGATTGCAGCAGGTGACTTTAATATTACTGCTCAAGAAGAGGGACGTGAGAAGTTTTTTAGCCAAATGGCTTCTAAAGATTGGCTAATATCCCATCAGTTAGGTTGTGAAGGCTGTCGCGGAACCCACAATTACCGCGGAGACTGGTCGTTTCTCGATGTGATGTTGTTTTCAAAAAACTTTAAGCACTCTTCTTGGCAAATTCAAAATAACAGTATTCGAATTCCAAATAAAAGTATTTATCAAATGGATCACAACGGTAATCCTGCTCGGTTTAACAATGGACGTGGGCAAAAAGGGGTCTCCGATCACTGGCCACTGGCGGTCGATCTGATTAAAGAAGGGGCTTAAAATGAAATCTTTAGTTTTATTTTTATGTTTCATTTTGTTTTGTGGAGATGTTCACTCTCAATCGGTGCAAGAGAATGTCAATACAAGGTACTCCCCTTGGAGTATCACTGCATTTTCTTTAGTGAGTCGTGAGTTTGATCAAGCTGATCAAGGTGGTCTTCTTAATAGTTATAATTTTGTTGGACCCAATTACCGCATCAATAATAACGAGCGTATTGCTTTAAAAATGGCCTTTAATGCCAACTCTAATGGCTATGACCGTTTTAATGGTGAATGCTACCAAGGCCAAGACGCTTCGTTTGCCGATCCATTTTTAGAGTATGCCCAGTTTAATTTAGGACTTGTCCCAGAACTTTTTGATATTTACTGGAGCGGTCGGGTCTACTTTCCTGTGAGTAAACCCTCTAGGGATCAACAAACCATCGGTCGCTATCGATCCAGCGCTATTTTTACCCGCTGGGTTTCCCAACGTTTGGTATTTGAGTTTAGAAACGACCTTAATTATTTTCATCAATCCAGCACCACTTACACCGGAACCCATACAGATGATGCTTGCCAAACGGCCGACAACACCGTGGCCAGCAACACCAAAAAATACAATATGCAAAACTGGCTGAGTTTTTGGTATTTGGTGCATTATCGTCTTAGCGTTGGGATGTCTTTGATCCTTGAAGATCAAGAGTACAATCTCACTCGCGGATTTGAGACCAGTCGTCAGCGTAATGGCCGAATGCGAGAAATCACGGCCTCTCTTGGGCCATCTCTCCGTTATAATTATGATTATAACTTAAGCTTCATCTTAAGCTTGAGGGATGTGGTTGAGTACAGCGGTTTTAGACCAGAAAGACAGGACTCTTTTGGGCAGCTGGGGCAGTTTCGAGCCTCGAATACTGAGTTGAGTTTATTATCTTTCTTGCGTTTTTAGTTGTCATTTCTGTTAAGCCAGAGCAGAAATGCACTTGAAAAATGAATACTGATCTTGCGGCCTCTCTTTTTGCTTTTTCCTCGGTTCTGACCTTCTCTGCAGCAGCCATTGGTTTTACCTATTTTGCGACCAAAGTTTCCCCACTTTGGATGAATATTTTTAAATGCCTGGTCTCTTTTGTGATTTGTTTACCCATTATTTTATATCTTCACCAAAAGGTATACTGGCCCATAGAGACGGCTTGGCCTTTTTATCTCAGTGGTTTTATTGGGCTTAATGTGGGGGATTGGCTTTTATTGTCGGCCTATAAACGCATAGGTCCCGCGCGAACACTTTTACTTTTTGGCTTTCAGCCCTTCATAGCCGGTGGCTTTTCTTATTTTGTATGGGATGAAAAAATTTATCCCATGCAACTCATTGCCATTGTTTTTTTTCTATTTTGCCTTTTTTTATTCAGTTACGAAAGGTTCAGAAAATATGGCGCTTGGGAGTTTACCGGCCTTCTTTTTGCCCTTTCTGGTGTTGTTCTTGACAGTATTGGTGTGATTCTCACCCGATATGGTTTTAATCAAAATCCAGAACTCACAGGGATCGAAGTTCAATACATTCGTACTTTAGCTGCTCTTGCAAGCTTTGTGATTTTTGTTCCGTTTGTAAAAATTGCTTTTTTCGAAGGTCTTAGAAAACTCAGTCAAAAAGAAAAGTTCATTGCTTTTGTGGCTAGCTTTTTTGGGACGTTTCTCTCTTTAGTTTTCTATATGCAAGCCGTAAAAATTGGTAAACTCGCCACCGTCACTTCCATTGTTCTC
>CAYMBT010000327.1:0-2393 GCA_964388755.1 uncultured Pseudobdellovibrionaceae bacterium
CCATGATATAACTTTGAGTTTTGCGCTGGTGAACTTCTCTGACCCCAGCCAATCCCGTCTTGTAACTAAAATTGCAGGTGGTCACTCTGGATTGCCTAATGCACTATCAAATGAAATCCAAACCGCGATAGAGGCTTGGGCCAATGATAGAAGCACTGGGAGTGACGATCAATTGACTCCCACATTCTCTTCAATCAATCGCCTTATTCTTCAACCCAAATGTGTCAGTTGCCATAACCCCACTGGCATTCGAACGGTAGAAGATTACACCGATTACACCACCACTTTGAATACTGGAAAGATTGTTCCTTTTGATGCAACTAGTAGTACCTTCTACACCGAATGCGCCTCGGGCTCTATGCCCCAAAGTTCCCCTGTACTCAACTCTGCAGAGCTTTCTGCTTTAAGAACATGGATCGACAACGGGGCCCTGAATAATTAAACCTCATTAAGAATGGACTTACCCCAGAGGTCTGTCTTGTGATAAAAATCCAATTGAATTCAATGTTATCTTGAGATTAATCCTAAATAGATGAAACGAACTAAAAATCTTTGAATGGCCCAATGGGTTTGAATAGAATATTTAAAAATAAAAAATTATTTATCTTTGTTCAGTTTTAATTCTTCAATCATATCATTGTACATGACTTCAACGTCTTTAAAGTAGTCGTTTTTTCTAAGATTAAGAAAATCAATTTTTTTGCTCTCAACCATCGTCTTAAATTCTTTTTTCATTCTGTAAATTGCACCGATGGCTTCGTGGGTGAATCGCATTCCAATAAGAATAGAGGCGACGGCAGAAATTAAGACCGCTGATGTAACGATTAAAAATAGAAATGTGCGATCTCTATTTAAAAGTTCAAAAAACAAATGATCACTTTGCAGACCTGATTTGAGGGCTGTTTTTTCTATCAGATTAATCACCGAGTAAGAGGCGACAAACATGAAAGCACCTTGCAAAAAGCTCACACCAGCAAAAATCATGAGCATTCGGCTTTGAAAATCGGGATTTCCGTAATAAGACTGTGTTTTTCTTTTCATACCACAAAATCTTAGCCTATTCGTTTGAACACTTATAATGGTTTAGCTAAAAACTAGCCCAAAGTAAGCCATCCTGACTTTAAAAAAACAATTGTTCTTAGAATGAATCTTTGAATTCACCTTTCTATAAGAAAAGGAATTACAAAAAACAAAACTCTTCCCTTTTAAAAAATTAAATTTGAGGGTTTGAGGCGCTCATCTTATCACCAATAAAATCATCCACTTTATTTTCAAGTTGCCCTAGTGGAATAGACCCTGTTGATAAAATAAGATCATGGAAGTCTTTAATATTAAAAAGGGGTCCCAACTTTTTTTGAGCTTTAGTTTTAAGAAAATTAATCTTCAACAGCCCAATGGTGTAGGCCGTTGCTTGACCAGGCATTACAATATAGCGGTCGATTTGTTTTTGATTGTCTAGGTTCTCTCCCGGGCTGCTCTCATCTAAAAATGCGACAGCTGTTTGTTTAGACCACTTTAGCGAGTGAAGCCCAGTGTCCACCACCAGTCGACAAGCCCGTCTGAGCTCTAATGAGAGACGACCAAAATCTGACATTGGATCTTTGTAATAACCAAAGTCTTTAGGAAATTTTTCTGCATAAAGACCCCACCCCTCATTATAGGCCGTGAAACGAGCAAAGCGACGAAATTTTGGCAATGCCGTTTGCTCTTGAGAAAGAGAGAGCTGCAAATGGTGACCAGGTATCCCCTCATGATAGGCTAGAGCTTCGGCCTCCCATTGGGGCAGAGCCCGCATATTAAATAAATTCACATAATAGATCCCTGGCCGCTTTCCGTCAGCCGATGGAGAG
Organism: uncultured Pseudobdellovibrionaceae bacterium; assembly: GCA_964388755.1. Lineage (GTDB taxonomy): Bacteria > Bdellovibrionota > Bdellovibrionia > Bdellovibrionales > JAGQZY01 > JAGQZY01. Next base: position 1,851 of record CAYMBT010000327.1, read on the forward strand.
GCGTAAGAAGCAAGGCCTGCTGATCTTTCGCGAAAAGGCTCAACAGGTTTCACCACAAGGTTGGCTGTGGGTAATCGATTAAAATATTTTGAGAGATCCTTTTTCATATTTTTTATATAGGACTCAGAAAGTTTATAATAGGACTCTCGCCCTTGTGGAGAATCCTCAAAGAAAAAATGATCTTTTTGGGCGTATTTAAAGAAACTTTTTAAATCCCCTTTTACTTTTAACTTCTTTTGAATGGCCATCATCTCTTGATGAATACGTTTCACTTCTTTAAGACCCAAATCATGAATCTGTTGAGCACTCAGCTCCGTTGTAGTCATCTTCCAAAGTTGATGCTTATAAAAACGATCTCCATCTTTAAAACGCCAAACCCCTTCTTTATTACTCGCCCTTTTCTTTTGTTCACTTAAAAAAGCAATCATGGATTTGTAAGCCGGAGCCACAGATTCTAAAAGAGCGAGCTTAGCCTCTTTCATATACTTCTCTTCTTTTTGTTTTCCTAATTTTAGAGATTTTAATTTTTTATTAAAATCTTGC
>CAYMBT010000328.1:0-2392 GCA_964388755.1 uncultured Pseudobdellovibrionaceae bacterium
CGGGTGCACATGTATTCATGGGTACCGGAATATAATATTGGGTACCAGAATGTTACTATGGTAGCGAGAGAGGGACTTGAACCCCCGACCCCCGGATTATGAATCCGATGCTCTAACCAGCTGAGCTACCTCGCCAAAGATTTGCCAATTTGGCTTTGTTTACACGTTCTGTCAACTCTGGATTCGCTTTTGGCCCAATGCAAATAAAGCTCCTCTTTCTTATGGTTTAAGTAACTTGGTTCCTCATATTTAAGATTTATAGAGATATAAGGTCTAAGGGGACAAAGAGATCAATTTTTCACTTAAAAAAGTTATAAAAAAAATCATTAAGAGCGCACAAACTGCCCATTTCAGTAAGGGTCAATCAAGAACATCATGTCCTTATAATCCCCCCCAAGGTTGAAAAATTAAAACCGAGATCCAATCAGTGACTTCTCATGTGGCAAGACAATTGCTCTTCTCCTAAGAAATGGAGTTCAAAAAAAATACGAGAGTTTTTTACAATTTTTTTTAACAGAACAAAAAAACACTAAGGAGATTTTATGAACATTAATGAAGACATTGTAAAAGGTAAATGGATGGAAGTTAAAGGTGAGGTCCAAAAAGCCTGGGGCAAACTCACAAACGATGAAATTGAAGAAACAAAAGGTAACGTCAAAGCTATTGCTGGATTGGTCCAACAAAAATACGGCGAAGACAAAGCAGCCTTTGAAAATAAATTCCAAAAAATATTATCCCGTTACGATCGGGATGAAGGAGCAACCGGCCAGAATAAAAAATCTGATTTTGACACCTCCCCCTATTGAATAAAAGCAACGGCAGCTGGCTGACCGGCTACTTGAACAAAAGTGAACTATGCAAGGTCACTTTGACAAGTGAACGGTTGGCTGCCTGCCACCCTAGAATGTTTTAAAAATTTTGTATTATTAATCTTTTTTTGAACCTTATGTTCAAAAAAGTGCCCTAACAACCCAGAAGGAGTTCGTTATGTTTGCAGTAAAAATTTTTCCACAAAATAATAGAGTTTTGTACCTTGCAGGTTTAGTTTCAATTTCATTATTTTTAGGCTGCGTCCATGATGTTGACCCCATTGAACTTTCTTCATCCACTCAACCCGATGAAGAGATCACTTTGCAAAAAAATCTCGTCAAAGACGCCTATGAAAATCAGGTTGATGTTTTAGCTCACAAACCCTTGATGAAGGCTGAAAAATATTTAGATAAGGCTAAAGAGCAAAGTGATACAGGTGTTAATTATGACAAAATTCTAGAGACTCTGAGTTACTCGAAAGCTTATTTGTCAAAAGCCAACGAAGATGCTGACTCAGTCAGACCCCATGTTCGTGAAGTGGTCGAAGCTCGAAAAGCAGCCCTTGATGCCGGCGCAAGAAACTTATCTGACAAACTGGGCGAGATCGATGATGACTTACGAGACTTTACAGATGATCGAGATGACATCGCCGATGTCGATTCAGAAGATAAAGTCGCTCTGCAATCAAGATATCTTGACTTAGAACTCGTCTCCATAAAAGAGGCCAATCTCGGCGAAGCTGAAAAACTTCTAAAACAGGCTGAAAATAAAGGGGCACAGAAAGTTACACCTAAAGCCTATGATGAAGCCCTACGCGATTACAATATCGCTGAAAAATTAATCGAAACAGACCGTCATAATGAAAGCGAAATACAACAGGCTTCTCAAAAAGTAAACCAAAAAGCACGACGGGTTATTGTACTCCTTGATTTTGCACGACGATCCAAAAACCAAACACCCGAACAAAGAGCAGCTATGCTTTTAGAAAGTAAAGATGAGCTTAAAGACGTTTCTCAGCAAGCCAGTCAAAGTGAACTAGAAATTTCTGAGCAGCAACAAATGATCAATCGTCAAAATGAAGCTCTGTCAAATGTCGCTGATGAAAATGAATCATTACAAAATAAAATTCTCAGCGAACAAATGGTTCTCAACGCAGCAAAAATGTTTTCAAAAGATGAAGCCGAGGTTTATCAACAAGATGGAAGTCTCATTATCCGTCTTAAAAAGATGAACTTTAACTCGGGTCGCTCAGAGCTTCCGGGCCGATCTCTTGACCTGCTTGCTAAAGTCAAAAATGTCATCAAAGATTTAGATGCCCAAGAGGTGGTTGTCCAAGGTCATACTGATGCCGTTGGATCAGCTTCTTCTAATCAAAAACTTTCCACTCAGCGCGCAAAAACGGTGGCCGAGTATCTAAAATCCGCTGGCGATCTAGAAGCAGAAAAGATTGAGTCTGTAGGTTACGGTTTCAGTCAACCGCTAGCGTCTAACAAAACTAAAGAAGGACGAGCACAAAATCGACGGGTTGATATTGCCATAAAAACTCGTGATGCAACCGTCATGCAGTAATACTTCTAAAACT
>CAYMBT010000329.1:0-2385 GCA_964388755.1 uncultured Pseudobdellovibrionaceae bacterium
AAACCAACGAGATCAATTCAACCATTTTTATTTCTGTCCATGACAGTGGTACGGGGATTGATGAGGCCATACTCAATCGAGTGACTGAACCTCTGTTTACTACAAAGGGATCCGAGGGCAGTGGTTTAGGCCTCGCCATTTGTAAAGAAATTATTGAGGTCGAACATCAAGGTTCATTTAAAATTTCAAATCATCCCAAAGGGGGAGTCATTGTCGAACTTCAGATCCCTCAAATGAAGGAGGCTCACGATGGAGTTATTTGATATCAACACATCAACTCTGAGTGAAATGACAGTTCTTATCGTTGATGATGATAAAACCATCCGAGACATCATCATGCAAAACCTCAGGGGCATTGGATTTCAACGTTTTCTTCATGCTGGTAATGGGGTTGAGGCTAATAAACATCTTTTGAATCAAAAGAATATTATATCCCTGATTCTCTGTGATTGGGATATGCCAGTCGCCGACGGTCTCACCCTACTTCGAGCTGTTAAGGCTGATGAAGATCTTAAGAATATACCTTTTATAATGGTGACAGCTCAGCAAACCCAAGAGCGACTTAAGATTTCTCAAGCTGCAAAATACAAAGTTGACGCCTATATTGTAAAACCATTTCAAGCTGAGACTTTACGCAAAAAAGTTTTACAAGTCTTGTTTGGTAAAGTTGAAACAAAAAAAGAACCGGCATGATTGAAAAAGTGAATCGATTCAATTCATTTTGTAAATTCAAAATTCTGATTGTATGGATCACTTTTTTCTCTTTTAATTCATTAGCTGCAGAATATACCGAAAGCTTTACTGATCGTTCTGTGATTGATTCAACGGAGCTTGTCTTCAATCAATTTTTAGGTGCTCTTCATCCCCAGTTACAAGTGATGAATTTTAAACCCGGCTTTGTTCCATTATTGGTTGAAGTTGGTGAGGGCAGAGACGGGTCTTTTGATCCCAGTACCTATGCTCTTTTTAGTATGAATGGCGATCTGTCGGGACAGATCATTCGTTTGGATACTGAAAGATTTGAAGAGCTACAAGTAACAAACTTTATTCTTGCCCAGGGCTGGATACTGGAGCTTGTGGGTATAAAACCACTGATCATTAAAAGTTTAAGTGACGTGATTATTGAAGGAGAAATTCTTTGCAGTGGTCAAAATGGCCAAGATGCTATCAACAACACTTTAGGTCTTGGCGGTGAAGGTCGCTGTGGTGGCCAAAGTGGTGGCGATGGTGGCTCACCTATGAATGATGGCGAAGATGGAAATCAATTGGCCTTATCAACAATCACTGGCGGAGGTGGTGGAAACTATCGAGGCTTAGCAATGACCGCTGTCGGTGGTGGTGGTGGCGGAGCCTTTAATACATCAAGCCCTGCCAGTGATGGATTTAATTTTAATATCAATGGTGGACAAGCGGGGAGTAGTGTTTCTGATCCCGAGTTTTTAATTCCCGTTGGATCTGCTGGTGGTGGTGGTGGATCGGGTACTGATACTGATGCAGGCGCAGGCGGTGGTGGCGGTGGCGGAGTTGTCAGGATCTACGCCGTCAGAGATTTTATTTTAGGCCAATCCCCAGGCTCTATTTTTGGAACCATTAATGTCAACGGAGGCAATGGTGGATCATCCAATGTATTGGGCGGCTCTGGTGGTGGTGGCGGTGCCGGCTCCGTTTCTGTTTTTGTAGGTCGAAACATCGAAATATTTAACACCGACGGTTTAGGCGCAAGCCTTGCTAGTGGTGGTAATGGCGGTACTAATGCAAACGGTGATCCCGGTGCCAGCGGAGCCATTGGTCGAAATTGGTTTTCGAGTGTGGGCTATAATCTTTCTGGAACAGGTTTTTATACTCCCGCTGAAGATGCCCCAATAACCCCCGGTAATGTAGAATTTATTTCTAGTGCACAAGAATTTATCTCTCAAAGTATAGAGTTTAAAACAACTTTACTTCAGATTAACTCAATCAGTACTACACCCAGCTCAAGCGATTTTACAGTTCAAGTTTCTGGCAGCGATGATAATTTTGTTTCTGACCAAACCCATTGGACTTCAAATTTTGCTGAGATCAGTGGCAAACGATTTATAAAATTTAAAGTCATAATTACAACTAGTAATGTCAATAGCGGGACTTTTCTAGATTCCCTAACGATTAATTATAGTTTTGGTCAACAAGATGATTTTGATTTTGTGGCCACGAGCTGTGCAATGATTAAAAATAATGATCTTGATCCGTCAGGATCTTTGATCATTATTTTGTTACCACTTTTATTGCTGATTTATTTAAGACTTTTTTCACTTAAACAAATAGAGCTCTAAAATTTTTCGTTTCTAAAATAACATTTTTAAAATTAAAAACCATATTTCAAAATAAAATGACCTTCAAAATTTTGAT
>CAYMBT010000330.1:0-2377 GCA_964388755.1 uncultured Pseudobdellovibrionaceae bacterium
TTTTTTATATGATCAAGCAAAGGCTTAGGAGCTTGATTGAGAAATTGCCTGGCATAACTTGATAAACTTTCGATATAGCGTCTTTGGCCCTCAGCAAAAAGTGTTTCAAATGCGAGAGAGCTTTTGCCTGACCCACTGGGGCCGCAAATAACGGTCATCGAGTTGATGGGTATATTCACATCGATGTTTTTTAGATTGTTTTGGCGGACACCTTTGAGTTCGATAAACACGAAGACCAAACTACCAGATATCTGTCTAAAGAGAAAAGAAAACCCACGCCCAGCAAAAGAAACAGGGCGAAATGGTTCACGATTTCAAGGGTGGGTCTAATTTATAAAGCCTAATACTCTTCGCGGTAGAAGTCGGTTTTCTCTTCTTCTTCTTGAAGCTTAACTTCCTCTTCGGTCTGAAGACCGGGCTCAGTTCCAGTGATAAAGGCCTGGCGAACCACCTCGTGAGTTCTGGCGTTGGCAAGTCGCCCAGTTTCGTTGTCAATATTGGCAAAGACAATATTGTTAGGGATGGAAAAGTTTTCGGGCTCATAATCTTTCAGAGCCTCAGTCATATAATCAAGCCATATGGGTAAAGCCGCGCGGCTTCCAGCCTCGCCTCGGCCCAATGATTTTTCTTGATCAAATCCCACCCAGACGCCAGTGCTCACCTGCGGGGTATAGCCAATAAACCAAGCATCAAAGTAACCATTGGTGGTCCCCGTTTTACCAGCCACTTCACGATTAAGACTTCGTGCTCTGGCCCCAGTCCCTTCGGCCTCGTTCACCACAGCTTGCAAAAGGGTTGTGGTCAAATAAGCGGTTTGCGGAGAGATTAGTTGATCAGGGTCATTAAAGAAAAAAGGTGAAACCTTTTGGGTTTCGTCATTTTGTTTCATGACGTTAGCTTCATAGGTTTCTCTTTTTGTTTTAAATTCATCTTTAAGAGCGCCAATGCTTTCTTTAAAATGAAGATCAAAAGATATTTCTTGGGCTAAAATTTCTCCGTTTCTATCTTTGATTTCATGGATGATGACGGGTTTTATATTCTTACCCAGTCGAGCAAAAATTGAATAAGCTTTGGTGAGTTCATATAGGGTGGCACCATTGGACCCAAGGGCCATCGAAAGATCCATATTCACCGGGCTAAAAAAGCCCAGTCTTCTTGCGTATTCTGCCGCAAAAGAAACGCCAATTTTTTCAAGAATTCGGATGGTGGGAGTATTGAGGGATTTTTTTAAAGCATTTCTTAAAAGTATGTCACCTGTAAAACGACCGCTGTAATTTCCTGGCTTCCAAACTTTTTGCTCTTGCGTCTCGGTGGACTCTTGGATTTTATCGCCCTCTTTAGCGGTTTCAGCTTCACCGGTTTGTTGATTATAAACTATGGGCGAGCCCATGATGGCTGATGCTGGTGTAAAACCCTTATCAAGGCCGGCAGCATAAAGAACGGCTTTAAAGGCCGAACCCGTTTGACGAACCGCTTGATAAGTTCGGTTAAGTTTGGTTTTGCGAAAGTTAGAGCCTCCCTCCATGGCAATGATGTCGTCGGTTTTAAGATCGTAGGATAGTATCGCACCTTCGACCAAAGGCTCTTGCTCTAAAGAAAGCTCAGCAAAGTTACGCAGGTTGATTTTAGTTTCTTTTGCAACGTCAGCCTTAAGTGCGGTTGGCGCTACAATAAGAACCTCAATCACGTCTCCAGCAGTTAAAGCCTCAGAGGGATTTTTAATATGAAGGTATTCACTGTAAGTTTTATTGGCATCAGGCTTTCTAGCCCATGCCATTCTAGAAAGGGGGATGATCCCTTGGGACTCAGCAAATCGAACAAAAACTAGTTTTTGCGTATCATCAACTTTGGTGACCACAGCCTTAACAATCTCAGAAACTTGTGTGTAAGGTGGAATGTTAGAGACCACATCACCGGCCTCATTTTTTTTACTAAAAGGTTTAAACTCATCGTATTCATTGGTAGAGCCATCCGCAAAAACCTCAAAAGTCTCGTAGGCATCATCAATTAGTATGTTGCGCTCTTTGGTTAAAAAACCAATCAGCTCTTCTTCGTCATTCACATTAATGCGATTCAGTGGACCTCTATAGCCCTGACGTTTATCAACTTCTCTGAGGCCCGTACGAAGGCTTTCTTGTGCTTTTTTTTGGGCTTGATAATCAAGGCTCGAGTAGATCTTAAGTCCCTTATCCAGAACCATTTCTTCGCCCAACTCTTTAACCAAAAGTTGTCGGATTGTTTCTACAAAATAAGGCGCCACTTCTTTGTAAGATTTTTTTCGGTAAATTTTCAAGACTTCATTGATAGCCACATCATATTGGTTAGAATCAATCCGTTCTGTTTCATTGCGGACCAAATCAAGCATTGCGTTTACTTC
>CAYMBT010000331.1:0-2352 GCA_964388755.1 uncultured Pseudobdellovibrionaceae bacterium
TTTAACCAAAGGCTTGCCTTTTTAATTGAGGGGAAAGCACTGATTTGGCAATCACTCCAAACATCACTGGCCCAAACCAAATCCCGGGATCGAGATAGATAAACTTTTTCTTCCATGACAAAAATATTGTCGATTTGAAAGATAAATTTTAGCTTAAGGTATTGCAGTTCTGATAGAAGTTCTGCGGAAAAATCCATATCACCCTTAAAAGTGGGACGGGCCCACAATATCACCCACTTTTTGGTGCTGAGATCAAGAGTAATTACTTCATTTTTATCTAAAGATTCTTTAACAATGGATTCAACTTTTGAAGAAGTCAGGTGAGGCCAAAGTAAGGTCATAAATTCATTTGCTAGTTTTTCCATCTAAAAACATTAGGTAGGTTTTCTTTGGCAGTCAAAAAAAAAGTGACCCTCATTGCAGAGGGCCACAATTCTAAAGACTAAAATGTAGTACGGATGACATTATGATCAAAGAGAACAACTACGCCTGAGCTATATTGGAAACTCTTTTGAGAAAGTAGGGAAGCTCGCCCGATTTTAACCCCTTCATATTTAAGATTAATTGGGACTGTGTTTACATCTGGAACTAAAGCTGAAATATAGGGAAAATAATTTTTTACAAAATTTACTCCTTTAATGGCCTCACCTACAATTTTGGAAGGTAAGAAACTGCCGAAAATTTCGTGAGTAGAATCAAAGTAAAACTGATACCCTCGTCCACTCTTTGAAACAAACTCAACTCCAGTGAGGAATTCAAAAACTCGCCCATCAAAAAACCGTGGGAATGATCGACCAGGACTTGTCTGCAGTTGAGTTACATAATTATCAAGTTTTAGATCAGTATCATAAATATAAAAGTGCAGGTATTTATCCGATGTAGCCTCGGGTAAAGTAACGTATGATTGAAATTCTGGGTGATTGACGGTGAAACCTGGTGCAAACTTGAAGAAGGCAGCTTCAATAGAGATTTGTGTGTAGAAACCATAGAAAGGATCTTCTCCTCTTTTAATTTGTACTTTCCCTAAGACTTTACTAAGTATATCTTTGGCTTCTCCAAATAGAAATTTTAAGTCAGCGCCAAAATTGACTCCATTTTCAATGCGGCAATCTCTTTTTTCCCCATTGCATTCTCTTCTGGCCCGCTCCTTTTTACATTCCTTGTAAGTTTCTTTGCACATTTTTTTTAGATCGCGTCGTTCAGACCATGAACTTGCTTGAGCAGTGATTGAAATTCTCACCGTGGTGAAAATATAGAGTACAAAAAGAGAGAAGTGAAATTTTCTAACACCCAAGATAACCTCCATGTTATTTTTTTTTGAATTGAAGAAGTTCCTCTGCTTCAACTGCATGGGGGTTACGATAAGCATTTTTGATGCCATCCAATTTCTGGTAACTTTTGCCGCTTGAAAGAAATGTTTAGAAATATTTCGAATATATTAGTGTCTAACTAGCATCATGCATCTGGTTGTCCGGACAGATCGGCACCTGTTTAGTGTCAAAAGATAACTGATAAAAAAACAATACAATTAAATTGGATGTAAAGTTCTCCTTACAACCTACTTAAACAGATCAACTTTCGGATTGAGTGGTAGTTTCAAATAGGATTTTCCATTTGATTCTTGTGGTGGAAGATGTCCTGCATCAATATTCACCTGAATACTTGGCAACAAGAGGCGAGGGGCCTTGAGTGTTTTGTCTCTATTGTCTCTAAATGTTATATAATCTTTTTCTGTGGTTTTTTCATTGAGTTGGATATTATGTTTTTTACTTTCTCCAATTGTGGTTTGAAATTTCATCTCACGACCATTTGGACTGTAATCATGACCGACATAAACTTTTGTATCATCAGGAAGTGAATAAAGATTTTTTGCCACAGAATAGTAAAGATCTTTTGAGCTTCCTTTTGGAAAATCACATCGACCTGTACCGTAGTCAGGCATGAAGAGGGAGTCACCCGTAAACACATGACCATCAAAATAAAAACTCATACAAGCGGGTGTGTGACCAGGTGTCGGGATGGCCTTGAATTTAAGACTACCAAAAACAACTTCTTCATTATCCTTTAAGAGACGATCAAATTGAAGTCCTTTAGTTTCCAGATAATCAATATTGAAGTGTTGCTTGAAAACCTCTTGCACTAATTTTATTTTTTCACTGATTGCCAGAATAGCTTTTGGAAAAATCTTTTTCAAAACCTGAGAGCTCGATAAATGGTCCGCATGAGCATGAGTTTCGAGAATTGCTTTAATGTTCAAACCTTCTTTTTGAATATATTCGATGACTGGCCTTAAGCTTTTGTCGCTGACCTCGCCAGAAGGCGGATCAAAGTCGAGCACTGGATCAATAACGA
>CAYMBT010000332.1:0-2330 GCA_964388755.1 uncultured Pseudobdellovibrionaceae bacterium
TTCGCGCCGATGATTTTTTGTGATCGAAGTGTTACAGCCACAAAAAGTGCAAAGGGTCTCACAAAAAGGAATGTGAATATAAAGAGACCAATCGGGCTTTGTTAAAAATATTTTTTTAAGGGATGTTAACCAATCCTCCACTGTCGGTGAATCGCTCCAATAAGGAACGGTGGGATAACTGGTGTATCTTGGGACAGGAACATCGTATTTATAAACCAATTGATTATTCATAACTAAAAAGTCTCTCTCAGAATTTTGACAAAATTTTTCACATTGGTTTCAGGCGTCTCAGGTAAAACTCCGTGACCTAAACCGCACACCCAACCGGCTCTATCGGTGTTACTCATGGTTTGAAAGGGTTTTAAGTAGTCTCGAAAAGTTTTTTCAAATTCGTTGGGCTTGAGAAAAAGAAGGCTTTGATCAAAGTTACCCTGCACAAAGCCCTTTGATTTTTTAAAGCAATCCACCAGATCCCAGCGATGATCATAACCAAAACCAGCAAATTGCGAGGTCTCGCGTAAGGGGTTAAGGTGGGAGTCTAAAGTATTCTTTGAGTAATACCCCAAACGATGTGGAAATTCTTTAGAGAGATGATCAAGATAAGGATAGATCAGTTGATTAAAATCTCTCGCTGATAATTCGCCGGCCGCCGTATCAAAAATCATGACGACCTCAGCGCCGGCATTCATTTGAATTTCAATATTGGCTTTCATGAGTGGCGTGATGAACTCACAAAAAGAACTGAATAAAGGTAAAAGACTTTTAACTTCGATCAGATTGCCTTTATGGGTCCCTAAGACCGCATAGACAAACAGAGTCCATGGACTACCTACAAAACCAATCAATGACTTATCTTTGGGTAAAACTTTTCGGGTTTCTTTGACGGCTTCCCCTTGAAACTTCATGTGATCAATGGCTTGATCAATGCTGTTCATTTTTTTAAAGTCACTGATTTCTTTAAGGTACCAATCAAGCTCTGGGGCTGGATCATATTTAAGACCCATACCAAGGGCCTCTAACGGAAACAGCAGATCACTGAATAAAATTGAAACATCAAAATCAAACTCTTCAACAGGTCCTAGTGCCACTTCAGCAGCAAGGCGAGAGTCTTTGCAAAGTTTTATAAAAGAGTGCTCTTTTCTTAATGCTTGATAGTGTTTATGATAGCGACCCGCCTGTCTCATCATCCAAACTGGAGGGACATTTTGTGGTATACGTTTAAGAGCGTTATTAAACTTTTGGTTCATTGTTATTCCCCTTTGATCATCCACTGGTAACCTTCGCCACGAACAGATCTGATCCATTCATGCTGATCATCACAAAGCATCTGCCGAATGACGACCACTGCATTATCTATGGTTCGCTGTGAAGGGTTTTGATCTTGTCCGTAAACATAGTCGATGATTTGATTGCGACTGACCACCTGGGGATATTGGCTGCATAAAATTTCTAAAAGCCTAAAATCTCGCTTGTTAAGTAGATGGGTTTCTTTGTCGGTTGTGATTTGTCTTTTATTCAGATCTAAGGTGACATTATTTTTACTAAACTTTTTCTTTCTTTCGCCGTCGCTGCCAAGAATTCGATCTATTTTAATAAATAATTCCTGAAGTAAAAAAGGCTTAGGGATAAAGTCCACAGCACCCAGTTCTGCACCAAGCAAGCGATTGGGTGGGTCGCTGAGGGCGCTCATGATGATCACTGGACAAAGAAGTGGTTTTAATAGTTCAAAGCCTTTTCCGTCGGGAAGATTCAGGTCGATAATAGCGAGGTTAAAACTTTTTTGATAAAGTTGATCAAAAGCCTCTTTCAGAGTTTTGTACCAAAAGACGGTGTAAAGACGATTTTTAAGTTCTTCTTCGATCAGGCGTCCTAGATCTTTATCGTCTTCAACAAGAAGGATTGTCACCTGTCACCTCCACTGGCCGGAAGATCGATTTCTACTTTAAGAGAATGATTTTGTGGGTTCAGAAATTCGATTCGCCCACCTAAGAGTTTAACCCACTGCCTGACGATATAAAGGCCAAAACCAGAACCAGAGGTTTTATTAAACTGTCCTAAAAGATGAATATCACCTTCAAAAGCGGCGCCATTATCACTGTAGCTCAAGTGATACTTTTGCCCTTGTTTTTTAAGATCGATCTTCACTTGGTCAGCCCCAGCGTGGACAAATGAATTATGCAAAAGGTTTTTTAATATACTTTGTAAAGCTTTTTGATCGGCATGGATCGACTCTTCACCACTGACATGAATACTGAGTTCAGGCCACTGAGCATGGATCTCTTGTAAGAAATTTTTAAGGTTTATTTTTTCCACAAAGATTTTTTTCTTTT
>CAYMBT010000333.1:0-2290 GCA_964388755.1 uncultured Pseudobdellovibrionaceae bacterium
CTTGAAAACTCACAATCCAGTGGTCTTTATCGATGGCCTCGATCAGTTTAGCTTGAACTTGGCTGCCTTTTTTTAACATCAATCAAACTCTCTTGTTGATTAACCTAACTTAATGGATTGAAAACCGGTTTTATCTTTATGATCTTGAACAGCTTGGTGAAAATTCAGCTGAGTTTGCTCGTAAGAGGGTCCACTGATTTCTGGCATTTCAAAGCTGCGCGCAAAAAGTTCTTCTTGAACATTTCTTTGAGCTTTAACTTGGGGTTTATCATAAACGCAGTTCTTTTTATTAATCTTCACAATAAGATCCACTTCGGCTTTAGGAAGATTCAGGGCCCTGACAATTTCGTCAACAGTTTGGCCAGAGTGGGCCATTTGCGCCGCTTGGATGTATTTATTCTCAATTTTTTTCTCCACAATTTTGTCATGGGGAATTTCGTTTTGAATGATCTCAGCCATTTTTTTACTTTTCTCAATGGACTTATCAACTTCATTCATCTGCTGATTGATATGATTCAGGGTATGGCGAACATCCTGGACTTTTTTGTCTAAAAGAATCATCAATTGTTTAACTTGGTTTTCGGTATGATCAGAAAGATCTTCTAATATTGAAATTTTACTTTGCAGAAGTCTAAGACCTTGATTCAAACGAGGATCATCTTCTTTGTTTTTAAATACTTTAAGAAGGCAAAGCGCTAGCCCCGCCAGTAAGAAGATATTGAAAACAACTTGTATTAAGATCCAAACAGTCACGTCTCGTGCCCACCCACAATGTTCAGTCTTTATTATAACGGTCATTGCTGCATTATGTCTAGACCTGTGATCAAAAAACTTAAACTCTGACTTTTGTCTAGTGAGTGTGATTAAGAATCATAACTGATAACTGATAACTGATAACTGATAACTGATATTTTTTTGCAAGCCTATCAAAGACGCAAACCAATTTTATTCATCAATAAAAAATAGGCACTGACACAATTAAAATCAATATCAAGACAATTGGCTGACGAAATGGATAAAACGGTCGGCGGCTTTTTTAAGATCTTCTTTGCGAGTGGCAAAGCTGAGACGCAGATAACCTTCAACACCAAACTCAAGTCCAGGGACAACAGCTAACTTTTCGTCTTCAAGAAGTTTTTCAGAGATCATTCTTGAATCTAAAAGAGGTCTGTTTTGATAAGTCTTTCCGACCCAAGAGCTGACATCCACCCAAAGATAAAAAGCGCCATCAGGTTGAAAAATACTCATGCCTTGGACGTTTGATAAAAGCTCTAAAAAATATTTTTTTCGCTCTTCGAGAGCCACTAAACTTTTTTTAACGTCTTCAGAGCAGTATTTAAGAGCAGCAACTGAAGCCCATTGTGATATTGAACTGGGCGCACCAGTGGTTTGGCTTTGAAAATTACCCATGGCTTTAATGATACTCTCGGGCCCAGAGGCCCAACCAATTCTCCAGCCGGTCATGGCGTAGGCTTTTGACATTCCGTTAATAGATACGCAACGACTTTTAAGCTCGGGAGCCACATGAAGTATATGGGGACTTAAGCCCGCATGGGTGAATGAGAGCTGGTTATAAATATCATCACTGATAATAACGATATGAGGATTTTGCTTAAGGACTTCTGCTAAGCTTTTAAGCTCATCGATGGTGTATTCTGCACCCGTCGGGTTACTGGGTGAATTTAAAAGTAAGGCTTTAGTCTTTGGGGTAATTGATTTTTTAAGTTGTTCGGCAGTGATTTTAAAATTTGTCTCTGCTCCACAATCAACGATGTGGGCTTTTCCACCAGCAAGCTCGACCATGGTCGGATAACTCACCCAATAAGGGCTTGGGATAATCACTTCATCATCTGGATCAAGGATGGCTGCAAATGCGGCAAAGATAATAAATTTTGCACCGGATCCCACAGTGACTTCAGAGTCTTGGATACTGACTCTCAGTTGCTCGGACATAAGCTGAGCCACTTCTTTTTTAAGCTCTGCAATACCAGAGGCTGGAGTATAGAGAGTTTTATTTTCATCAATGGCTTTTTTGCCAGCCTCTTTGGCTTGAGAGTATGTGGGCCAATCGGGCTCACCGACTGTGAGAGAGACAATGTCAAAGCCCTGGGATTTTAAAAGTTTAGCCTTTGCCGCCAGCGCCAGTGTGGGAGATGGTTTAAGTTCTTTCATTTTCATTGAAAGCATGGCGGCTCCTTTTAGGTTTTTATGAAATCATTGAGTCAACTATGTATTGAGTCACACTAACAAAAAAGCAGGATAAATTTAATTAAAAAACATACTGAGATAA
>CAYMBT010000334.1:0-2221 GCA_964388755.1 uncultured Pseudobdellovibrionaceae bacterium
TGAAACTTTAAAAAATGCGAACATGATTTCGATTATTCGTGGTTTTGATATTCAGCATGGAGCTGGACATGGTAATGGAGGAATGGCCGCGGCCATTGACCGTGAGTCACAGGGTAATTATCCCACCATTGACACCATCGTTGAAGCTTCAAGATCAGTTTATCCCTTAACTACACCATCGAGTGTCAGAAAAGCCATTCGTATTTCACCGGGCAATGGATCAGATTTTTATCAAAAAATTGGTAACTCTGTTCAACGTATGCCAACCTATGGCGGTGGTGATTTAGCTCGTTTTTACAATGAGGTTTTTAGCTCTTTGACAGGCGACACAGTCCCCGTCCAAGATTTTTCAAATCAACTCAAATCCAATATTTTATCGAGGGTTCATAGCAGTTATTCAAGCTTTAGAAATGGAACACGAATATCATCTGACGATCGAGCGCGAATTGATCAGCATATGGACTATTTATCCGATCTACAAAGAACTTTTGCCAGTGTTCCAACACCTCAAGGTCCTGCATGTGCTCGCCCCAATGATCCTGGAAATATCACTAACCCCACACTTTATTACGGCTTGTATATGGATCTTATGTCAGTAGCCTTTAAATGCGGACTCACAAAATTTGGGGTTATGAAGTTTGAAGGCCATGACCCGCAATGGATTCCAAATCTGGGAACCAGTGGACGAGACCTGCATGATGTCATGCATGGTGGTGGTGGTGCTGAATTACAAAGAGTTTGTAAAATCAACTGGTGGCGCTACTTCTCTAACTTAATTGCTGATCGCTTTCTCATACATCTTGAACAAGAAGAAGGCAGCACAGGACGCAGTTATTTAGAAAATATGATCACTGGTATGATTTGTCAGGGCGGCTTTGCTAACCCAGGCGGTGATGGCGGACATAATGGCCTTGATTCACAGCAGATCCTTATTGGTTCAATGGGAGGTCGGATTCGATCCGGTCGTTACATGACTGTTCCGAGGTCACAAGCGGGTGACAATATCTATGTTGGTAACAATCTGCCTTACAATTGTTTTTTGATCACCTTGCTGCAACTCATGGGCGTTACACCGAGCGAGTATGCCTTTGCAACACCCGATGGTCAGGGCATTGGATACTACGGTGCTTTTGGTTCAAACTATCCTCGCCGCAATCGTTTTTACCAACCTGTGACAGAACTTATGACATAAAAAAACCCAGCTTTTTTTAAGACTGGGATTTTTTAATATTATAGGTTTATAAATTTTTGTAATTGTTTTGAAATATTGTAATCAATGTCAAAATCACATTGAGCTTTAATCATAGATTATTTTAAGACTAAAGCATCACGCCCGCTGGGGTGAGATAAACATCAAAACCTCTGTCTTCGGCCAGTCTTAAAAATTCATTTTTAAATTCTGTGTTTAAAAATGCAGGTGGCTCACCTTCGGCAATGGATTTGTGATAGTAGACGCTCAAGGCATATTCAGTTTGCAAATAAACTCCTAAAACATCAACGGTGAGGCAAGCTGTCGCAGTGGCTCGTCCAAAATTAAATAGTGCCCAGTGAGGTGAGTCTTCCATGTAGGCTTGCATATCGAAAGTGTACCCAGCTTTTTCAGCATAATTGGCAAAGGCTTTTCCTGCGGCCCAGTAGGTCACGTTCATGACATCTTGCCATGTATGATCAGGAGCCTGACCTGGACACTTGTTTTCGTATTTTGAAAAACTATTTTGTGAAAGCATTAAGACTAAAACACACACTACTAATTTCACGGCAACCCCTTTTGATGACCCCAATGATGATCCCACTCATCATTGTTTATTTCCCTATTTGTTTATTTCCCTATTTAATCTTTTTACCCTGTTTTATTATTTTTACTCATTCTAAAAAATTTAAATCTGTTCCCCAACGCTATTTAAATTTTTTAGTTTTTATTGACCGATGTTTGTTATTTTTTTTACCCTTTTGCTTATCCCTATTTTACTTTTTTTCTTGTCCCTTTTTACTTTTCCCATTGAGTCTTAGAATTCGTTCCCTCAAATTCTTAAACTCCCCTTTTCACTTTTTATTCGTTTTCAATTTCAAAGGTATTAACAATCCATTGAGATAATCGCCAGTCATATATTTTTCACCTATCCATAAATAAATCTTATTGTAGGATGTAATTTGTACAAAAGAGATCATGACCGAATTCAGACCCACGTTTTTAATGGCCTTGTACTTTGATTATTTTAAT
>CAYMBT010000335.1:0-2216 GCA_964388755.1 uncultured Pseudobdellovibrionaceae bacterium
ATCCACTGGGTGCTGCCAGAATTTTAGAGTCTCGAACAGAGATGGCAGGCTTTCAGCAGTTCGAAAAAAATATTGTGTCCACCAAAGGCTTTGTGGAGTTCTCTGAGACCTCTCTCGGAGAAATGGGCGATCTATTGATTCGTGCTAAAGAGCTCGCCATCCAACAAGCCAGTGATGGAGCCTCGGGCCCTGAAACAAGAAAAATGGTGGCCATGGAGATGCGCCAAATCTTTGAGCAAATGGTCAACATCGGTAATCGTAAATTTGGCGACCGATATCTATTTGGTGGCTATAAAACCTTAAAAGCACCCTTTGATATGCAAGGCAATTACTACGGTGATGATGCCGAAATGGAAATCCCCATCGATAAAGACGCAAAGATGGTGATGAATATCCCAGGCAGTAAAGTCTTTTTAGGGAAGAGTATTAATGATCCACTGGGTCCCACCCGAGAAATTGATCCGTCACTGCTTGATGACAACACAGAGGTCACTCAGCCGCCTCAAATGCGAGGACCGGCATCAGAGGGCATGATGATTGATGACCCCAAGGTGAACAGCCAAGGAAGTTGGGGACCACGTTCAGTGAATTTATTTTCAACCATTCGTGCCTTAGAGATTGGATTACAAACTAATGATAAAACCATGATCCAAAACTCTCTTGATTTTTTAGATGATGGTCTTAGTCAGATCAATCTCTCTCGGGCAGAGCTAGGATCACGTGTATCTGTATTAAATACAGGTCTTGATACTATCCAAAAATTACAGGTGGATTCAAAAATCTTAGAATCAAACATTGAAGATGTAGACATGTACGATCTTGTGAACAAACTCAATCGAACACAGAATCAACTCGAGGCGTCTCTTGCGACCTCAGGTAAAATGGTACAGAACAGTCTTCTTGACTTTCTTCGTTAGCAAATATAGCTATTTCCCTTCCTCATTGTTCTGAGAGATTACTTTGACGAGGATGTTGAAGGAGTAACAAATGCTCGTGCTAACAAGAAAGCTTGGTGAAAGCATAGCCATCGATGACCACATTCGAATCCGAGTGGTCCAAATCAAGGGAAAGCAAGTTAGGCTTGGTATTGAAGCCCCTCGTGACACTAAGATTCATCGCGAAGAGGTCTACGTTTCTATCCAAGATCAAAATAAAGCCTCTACCGACGCTTCTTCTGAAAAAGCCCAAGAAGTGGCAACCCTCCTTAAAAAGAAGTAGGGTAATCACGCATTTTTAACGCAAAACATAAATAGTGGTGCCAGTTTGGCCTTGCCCTTGGCGAAAGGTCCAGAATACTATTAATTAAATTAACCCCTTTGTGGGGTCGATTCGTCTAAAAGATTGTAGGGGGGCCTATGGTAGTCAATACGACGAGGTTTGGGTCTATAGATATAACAAAAGAGGACATCCTGACTTTTTCAGAAGGTCTTCTGGGTTTCAATGATCTTGAGCGCTTTGTGCTTCTTGATGATCCTAATGACGAAATTTTTGCCTGGCTGCAAAGCTGTGATGAACCAAGCATTGCCTTTCCGGTTCTTGAGCCTGAACTTTTTGAAGACAATTTTGCTCTCAAACTGACTCGCTCGGATCTTCAATCATTAAAAGCCGATGACGAAAAGAACCTTCGTTCTTTTTGCATTATCACCATTCCTGAAGATCCATCACGTATGACCGCTAATCTTAAAGCACCCGTTGTGGTGAATATAGATAAAAGGGTCGCGCGCCAATGTGTTCTGCAAGACAATAAACTTGAGATTCGCGAACCTATTTTTGCAAAGCTTCAACAAAGAGTTGTGGCCCATAATCCAGAAGCCATTAAAAGTCATGTGGCCGATTGGGGCGTGGCTGTTCGTCTTAAAGAGCCTCGTAAACCAGAAGCCGGTCTTTAAAATCATTTTTAAGAACTATTCTTTATGAAGTTTATCTTAAACATCGTCTTTGCACTTTTGTTTTCTCAACCACTTTTTGCCGAGATCACGGTTGCTATCACTATTGATGATCTTCCGACCCATGGTCAGTTACCAGAAAAAATGACCTTTACTGAAGTTGTTCAAAGTATGGTCACAACTCTCAAAAAACATAAAATCCCCGATGCCCATGCCTTTATCAACGGCGGAAAAGTCATCAATGATCCAAACCTTATGAAGGTGCTTGAGATCTGGAAAGAGTCCCAGTTTTCAGTGGGAAACCACGCCTATTTGCACGAAGACCTCCAT
>CAYMBT010000336.1:0-2200 GCA_964388755.1 uncultured Pseudobdellovibrionaceae bacterium
CCCCGACATTCAAGATATTGATCCCAATGAAGAGATCAAAGATGAACTAATTCCTATCTATTCAGAGACCGATGGCCTTAGCACAACAAGATGGCGAAAAATTATTGGTCATGCCACAGAATTTTTAAAAAAAGGCGAGGTCAAAGGGGTGGATGAAAAGCTTCCCCCTTGGATGCTTGAAAAATATAAACTTCCTTCCCTTGAAGAAACCTTAGTCAGTCTTCATCAACCCCCAAAAGGTTCAGGGGATGAATACATTGAATATCGATCCCATTTTCATCAGCGGGTGATCTTTGAAGAGTTTTTTTGGTTAGAGATGTTACTGGCTGCCAAAAAACAAGGTGTGCAAAAAGAAAAGGCTCCTTCACTCAAAAAACCTTCACAACTCTCCCACCAACTTGAAAAGAGTCTGCCGTTTGAGCTGACTTCAGCGCAAAAAAATGCCATTCGTGAAATTAACATGGACCTAGCTAAAGATTATCCCATGCATCGCCTTGTTCAAGGTGATGTTGGAAGTGGTAAGACCATGGTGGCATTAATGTCAGCGTTGACAGCTATCGAAAACGGTTACCAAGTGGCCCTTATGGTCCCCACAGAAATCCTTGCTCAACAGCATTTAGCGGGTGCCCAAAAAATGTTATCCCCTTTGGGAGTTAGAATGGGTTTATTAAGTGGTCACCTGAAAGCTAAAAATAAAAAAGATATTAACGACCAGCTTTTAAAGGGCGAAATTGATTTGATTGTTGGGACCCATGCTTTGATTCAAGAGAGTGTGGAGTTTAAAAATCTTGGACTTGTTATTGTGGACGAGCAACATCGTTTTGGCGTCGAGCAAAGAAAAAAATTAAAACGTAAAGGCGAGAGCCCCCATTTTCTTTTAATGACGGCCACGCCCATCCCGCGCAGCTTAGCCATGACGGTGTATGGTGATCTTGACGTATCGATCATTAATGAGATGCCTAAAGGACGACAGGCTATACTGACTCGGGTGACCTACCAAAGCAAAAGACAAAAAGTCATTGGATTTGTCAGAGATCAAATACAAAAAGGTCGACAAGCCTACATCGTCTTTCCATTGGTTGAAGAGAGCGAAAAAATTGATCTCTCTTCCGCTACCGAAGAATTTGAAAAGTTAAAAGCCGAGCTTCCAGATCTGCGCATTGGTCTGATTCATGGTAAAATGAAAAGCGAAGAAAAAGATCAAGTGATGATCGCCTTTCGAAATCACGACTTTGATATCCTTGTAGCCACAACGGTGATCGAGGTGGGTGTGGATGTTCCAAACGCTAATATTATCTGGATTGATCATGCCGAAAGATTTGGACTCTCTCAACTTCATCAGTTGCGTGGTCGGGTGGGGCGAGGTCTTCATAAAAGCTACTGCATTCTGTCTTTAGGTTACGCCGTTTCAGAAGAGTCAAGAACACGGGTTGAATTGATGGAGTCCACCAGCGATGGTTTTAAAATCGCAGAAGCCGATCTTGAAATCCGTGGCCCTGGTGAATTTTTAGGTTCACGTCAGTCAGGTTTACCAGGATTTAAAATGGCCAATTTAGTTCGCGATCTTCCACTTCTTAAACAAGCGCGCGAAGCCGCCTTTGAAGTGATGAGACGAGACCCCGAACTCAAACGCTTTGAACATAAAAAACTAAAAGAAGAACTTTTAAATAATAAAGAAATGATTGGATAAACTTTTTATTTAAAATAAAAATAACCCATGATGGGAACGCCCCAAAGAAGGATCTTATGGCACAAATAATACTCATAATTCTTATTCAACTTTTATCAGTTCAATCTGTTTTAGCCTCTTTTTCAAACCTCAGAGTGATCCGTTTTGAAGAAAGTCAGCTGGAATTCGTTCTCGAGGATTCAGAGGGTGTACCAACTCAATGCCAACATAAAATTCTCAGTCATGTGCCATGGTGGCGTTTAAAGTGTGGAGATCGCGAGTTTACCGTGGATATTTGGATGGAACTTGGGCAAAACAAAAGCCTTGATTTGACCCAAGTCACTTTGATGTACCATGTTTCTGAAGGCCTTGCCTCAAGTGGCGAAAAGTTAGTTCAATTTAATACTCATTTCACTCGGTTTCGGGTGGGGGGACTGACTGACCTCAAAGCTCTTAACTCTTCGATTGATGTTAAAAATGGTTTAGAGAGTTTAGTGGTCAACGTTAGCCTTTAATAAGACTTTTCATTTT
>CAYMBT010000337.1:0-2189 GCA_964388755.1 uncultured Pseudobdellovibrionaceae bacterium
AATAATTAAGTCGATCGGTGTAAGGGATAACCTGATTGTAAGCATGGGTTTCAGCCATCTTTTCAAAACAACGATGCAAATATCCAAGTTCAACGTTAGCACGATGAACCATTTCTCCGCGAAGCTCGGCCATAACTCGTAGAGTTCCGTGGGTCGCTGGATGGGATGGACCGATGTTCAGTGGCACAAGGCCCTCGACATGGGTATCCACGTAATTAGGATCATTATCAAAATGGATGGGCATCGCTTCGGTGCAGGATTGCTGACGATCAGCGGGATAATCTTTTCTGAGAGCATGGCCCACAAATTGGTGATGGGTCAAAATTCGGCGCATATTAAGATGGCCCGAGAATCGAATACCAAACATATCAAAAACTTCGCGCTCAAACCAATCGGCTCCGCGCCAGATTTTTGTGAGGGTCGGCACTTCTTCGCCCTCTGAAACTTTAACTTTCACGCGAAGGCGAGTCCCGGTGGTGGAATTAAATAATTCGTAAACCACTTCAAACCTTTTATCCCGCCCTGGGTAATCGGCGGCTGTCACGTTCATTAAAAAATCAAAGTGACCTTGATCTTTAAGATAAGAAAAAAGTTCGGGCACCTGTGTAGGTTGAATCACCACAATGTCATCGCCAAATTGGTTGGACCAGACCCAAGTTGAAGCCACAGCGGCAAATTTTGAAATCAGTTCTTCTTCGAGTTTTGTATTAGAGAGTTTGTTCATAAGGATTCACCCAATTGTCACGCCAAGGTCGCGGTTTGTGATCAGCAATCATTTTTTGTAGGGACATCACGCCATCAAGAACAGCTTCAGGTGTCGGTGGACAGCCTGGTACATAAACATCAACCGGCACCACCCGATCAATTCCCTGCATGACATGGTAGGCACGGTAAAATCCACCAGAGCTTGCACAGGCACCCATGGAGATCACGTATTTAGGTTCAAGCATTTGCTCGTAAATGTTAACAAGGATGGGACCCATTTTTTCGGTAATGGTTCCGGCCACTAAAAGTAAATCCGCTTGTCGCGGAGAAAAGCGAACGACCTCGGCACCAAAGCGGGCCAAATCATATTTGGGACCCATCACAGACATCAGTTCGATACCACAACAGGCTGTCCCATAGGGCATCGGCCAAAGTGAATTTTTTCGGCCCCAGGCTATGAGATCATCAAGCCTTGTAGTAAACGCAAAGGATTTTGAAATCTCATCAACGCCTGGTTCGGCGGGCAAAGGCATGTGTTGGGCCATTCCACGGACTCCTCATTTAGCTTTCAACTTGTATTTGACATTAATCCCCTTAAAAGGGGGAGAATTCAAGAATTTTCCAGCTCTTAACTGCTCTGGTCATGACATGCAAAATAACAATTTTTTTAACTCACTTGCGGGTTTTCTGAAGTCTCTCTTTGAGGGTCAGTGGTTTTGGTTTGGGGTTGGTGGCTGGATAGGGGCACGGCGTCCGTGCGCTTGCTGTCATCGGCGCTTGCAGCGCCGAACGCGTCACGCTTGACAGAGCCCCTATCCAACCACCAACCCCAAACCAAAACAATGAGCCGCTCAATTCGGGATTTCTGGGGAAAAGGGTCTTATTTCGGAAAAATTGTTTGGATTTTTGGGGGGATGTTTTTTGGGTTAATAATGAGGCATATGGGGGCTTATTTGGGTTTTGATGAATTGGAGGTTTATGGAGGAATTTCGGGGCAGGGTATGGGGTTTGGAGGGTTTGGGTAAGAAATTTCTAGGTTTGGGACTTTTTATTATATTCTGCATTTTTAATTTTCTATTTCTTTTTAATTTCCATTTTTTATTTTTATTTTTTTTAACATTCAATATTTTTAATGGTTTTGAAATATAATTTTTTTGATTTAAAGTTTTTAAGCTTCCTTAAAATTTGTATTTTAAAATCTAAAAATTTAAGCTCGTAAAAAATATATTAAATATTTACTGATTTCTTTTTTCCTATTTTATTTTCCACATTTTTATACTTTTCATTTCCTAGATTTTTTTTATTTTTCTTTTGGGTATTAGTTATTGATAAAGTATTGGTTCATTTTAAAATCATTGACTGTGAAATTGGGGATTCCTTTTTCGGGGTCGTCGGTGAAGGTGGCTAAGCCCGGGCGGCCGCTGTGAAAATGATTGAATTCGTCCATGTAGGTTGGGAAGGTTCCGCCACAGTCCCCCACTTGT
>CAYMBT010000338.1:0-2113 GCA_964388755.1 uncultured Pseudobdellovibrionaceae bacterium
CCGAGCGAGGTCCGACCACCCATCTCTTGAGTCGAAACACAAGACCCATAAACCCACCAGAGACAGTGATCATCTGAACCATGGCGAGAACAAAAAAAACAAAACCTAAAATTTGCAAATTACTTTTATTCGTTAGCGCACTTTGAAAATATCCGGCCGTTGTTGTGACCATACCGATGGATGAGACCACTAAACTCTGTGACTGACCAAGCTCATTAATAAAACAACCCAGTAAAACAGCCGAACCAAGACTTAAAGATAAACGACCCGAAACAAAAGCAATAAAAATTGCAACGGCCGGCGGTAAAAGACTCCATGATGTGGCTTGGGCAGGCGACTTAATGAAAAGAAAAGATAAAACAAAACTCAGCACTATAAAAAATAAAGCTTTTTTAAGTTTTTTCTGATCTTGGCGAATCATTCTCCGACGGCCTGAATGATTTGATTAAGCGAATCAGGCTCTAAAGAGGCGCCACCGATCAAAAAGCCACCCACGTTAGGAACTTTTGCTAATGAACTGGCATTATTAGGCTTCACCGATCCGCCATAAAGAATTGAGATATCTTTTTGCTTCGTCTGAAATCTTTTTGTTAAAAAATCACGGATCAAAGCATGGGCCTCTTTAACCTGCTCTTCGGTGGCCACTTCTCCGGTACCGATCGCCCAAACGGGTTCGTAGGCAATATGAAGTTCAGATTGAGGTTCAATATCTTGAAGCCCAGTTTGCAGTTGCTCTAAAAGTATATCAGCGGTCTTTTGATTTTTTCTTTCATCTAAAGTTTCACCAATACAAAGTATGGTCTTAAGGGACAAACTTTGAGCGATCTTTACTTTTTTATTGATCATTTCGTTGGTTTCAAAAAAAAGTTGTCGTCTTTCGCTATGACCAATCAATACAGACTGAACGCCCATTTCTTTAATCACTTGGGGTGAATTCTCACCGGTAAACGCACCACTGACTTCATGATAAATATTTTGCGCCCCAAGAAGATGAACAGTGCCTGACAAATTTTCTAAGGCCTTAGAGAGGCTAACGGCCGGTACAAAAAAAAATGTTTTTATATTTTCAGGTGTCACAGAGGACAAAAAAGTTTTAAAAAAAAATTCAGTCTCTTTTGGCCCCTTATTCATCTTCCAGTTTGAAGCTATGATAAAACTCATTCTGCGACTCTCACTTTAAGGGCCTCAAGGCCTGGAAGCTTAATTCCTTGGATAAATTCAAGACTGGCTCCGCCACCTGTAGAAATATGATCAATTTGATCAGCGTAACCCGAATCAATGGCCGCAGCGGCCGAGTCTCCACCACCAACTACTGTAAAAGCTTGGCTTTCAGCAAGAGCTTTGGCGATAGCTAATGAACCTTCATCGAAAGGTTTCTTTTCGTAAACACCCATAGGGCCGTTCCAGAAAACAGAACCGGCTTTAAGAATGACATCACTAAAAAGAGCTCTTGTTTTTGGACCAATATCCACAGCAATTTGACCCTCTGGGATACTGGCATCACTTGTCACAGTAAAATCTGTGCTTTCGAAATGGGGAACCACCACATGATCAATTGGTAAATAAACTTTTTTACCAGCCATGGTCATGCGATTCATAAAGTTTTGGGCTGTGGTCATCATTTCTTTTTCTAAAAGTGATTTTCCAATGCTCTCGCCTTGAGCCTTCATAAAAGTGTAGGCCATTGCCCCACCGATAACGACCGATGTGGCCCGCTCAGAAAAGTTTTCTAGCAAAGGGATTTTATCACTGACTTTGCTTCCGCCCGTCACAAGGACAAAAGGTTGGGGAGGACTGGTTTTAATTTTTTCTAAGGACTGAATTTCTTTTTCGATCAGAAATCCATAACAGCGCTGGGGAATCAGTTTAGCTAAGGCATCAATGCTGGCGTGGGCTCTGTGGGACGCACCAAAAGCATCATTAACATAAATGTCTGTGTAACGAAGCCATTTTGCGGCTAGTTCCCCAGAGTTTTTGGTTTCGCCCTCATGAAATCTTAAATTTTCTAAAAGAATGATCTCTGAATCACTTAAAGATTTAACAAGTTCATATGGAGCCTCAGAATCAGGAGTCTCCATCAATAAAACTTCAAAACCTTTTTGATTCAAAACGT
>CAYMBT010000339.1:0-819 GCA_964388755.1 uncultured Pseudobdellovibrionaceae bacterium
TTGTTTCTTGGTTTTCATTTGTTTCTTGGTTTTTATAACTATTTTTTTTCAAAGGTACTTTTGATCGTCCATTTACGTGACATTGTCACCAGTCGAGGACTAAAAAAAATATTTTTATTTTTAAACCAAAATAAAAAAATAAAATTTGTTGTGAATTCAAGGGCCACCTTAGACTCTCTTGGGATCAAAGATGCGAATTTAATCTATAATGGATTTCAATTTGATTATAATCTTATTGAGGCCAGCCGAAATCAAAACCATGATGATTTTTTGTCTCTTTGGTCCATCCCAAAAAATAAAAAAATAATATTACAAATCGGCGCAATTGCACGCTGGAAGGGGCAAAAAGAGTTTATTGATTCAGCCCAATTACTGCTCAATAAAAGAAATGATCTTTGCTTTTTGATGATTGGTAGCGAAATTTATGACACCGTTGGTGATCGTGGCGAATTAGCGCGCCTAAAAACTTATGTCAAAAATCTGAAACTTGAAAATGAAATTAAATTCATTCCTTTTCAAAAAAACCTAACCCCATTCTTTGTGATTTCTGATGTTCTTTGCCATAGCGCTATCGAGCCTGAACCTTTTGGTCGTATCATTGTTGAAGCCATGGCCCATCAGGTCGCTGTGACGGCCTCTGCTTCGGGTGGCCCCCTTGAAATTATTGAGAACCAAAAAAATGGGCTTTTGCACTCACCATTGAGTCCACAAGAGAGAGCCCAAAATATCGAACGTCTTATCGATGATCCTGGTTTTGCAGAGAGCCTCAAAAAACAAGCTCTTGAAACAGTGGTTGAATTTTCACTTTTAAAACATGTC
>CAYMBT010000339.1:844-2109 GCA_964388755.1 uncultured Pseudobdellovibrionaceae bacterium
AGCTTTTAAAAAAAATTAAAAAGTGAAACTTTAAATACCAATCATGCACTTTTATTACATCAGAATTCAGAGTCTTAAATTTCCTAAGACTTTTCTGTCTAATAAATAAGCAAAAAACGGTCATCCCTGGATTTTTCGAGCACAGATATATTCTTACAACAGAGTCTTGTTAGCTCCTCTATTTTATTTCGACAATCTTTAGAACTCATGATCACATTAAGAAGTGATACAAAGTCGTTTTAACATTGCCTTCATTTTAATTTTGTTACTTGGGGTCCTCCCTTCAATTTCTTTAGCAGCATCAAATATAGAAATTCAAAAATCCGGAGAAAAAGTCTCGGTCACCTTTACCACTTTTAATTTAAAATGGTTTGGTCTTGGTGGAGCGATGTGGAACACTCCTGATCAAGAATTCAGGGAAAACTTAATCCTTCGTTTTCTTAACGAAGAACTGCCTGACACTGATCTCTTTTTATTCACAGAAGTCGTTAACACTGAACTCTTAGCTCAAACCCTTAAGGGTCGCTATGAATGTGTGTCCTATGAAGGTAAATGGAGTCGACATCAGCATGTTGTCCTTTGTTTTAATCCATCGAAATTTCGCGTCGAAAAATTTGATGAAGACTATATAATCAGCGAGGTTGATCTCGGCAGTGGCGGCCAAAGGCCGGCTTTACAGGCTAAAGTTTGTCATAAAAATGGATCCTGCTTTTTACAAGTTATAGGTGTTCATTTGGCGGCTGGCCCTCGCAGCGAAAAAAGAATAGAGCAGTTTAATCACATCAAGGACAATTTTTTAAAACAAGATCAAATGCTACCCACTGTCCTTGCTGGCGACTTTAACAGCTATTCAAAACAACAAAGTGGTCTTGAAAAAGATGATATAGATATTTTCGAAGAACTCATCAGTTCAACCCAACGTAGTTTTAAATCCATCAACCGCGAGATCAAAACCTACAGCAGCGGCGAATGGGCCAGAACCTACGACCACATCATCATAAGCACCGACACCATCCATTCAAAATCAACCCAAGGCTACCAATCCTGCCAAACAAAAACCGACCTCCGCGAAAAATTCATCCCCTACATCAACTTCCGCAAATACTTCTCCGACCACTGCCCCGTCACCTCCACCCTCCAAATCCCCCCCTAATCCCCCCCTATCCAATTACTACTTTCCCCGCCCAAACAAACTTCAGACGAGCGAAAGAATACCTACAATCGGGGTTCTTTACGTTTTTTAGTTATTTTTTGAAGCGATTCTT
>CAYMBT010000340.1:0-2107 GCA_964388755.1 uncultured Pseudobdellovibrionaceae bacterium
GGATTATAAACAAGATTCAATTTAAGTTCGGGGTCTCGGCCGTAGCCCACTTGATTCAGAAGTTGAAGAGCTTTTATGGATTTATTAAATACTCCGCTACCGCGCTGTCGATCAGTATTATTTAAAGTGTAGTGGGGCATTGAAGAGATCACTTCGACCTTATGCTCTTTAAAAAAGTGGGGGAGATCAAGATAATCTTTATTGGCAAGTATGATCGTGAGGTTACAACGATTCATAATATGGGCGCCGGTTTTTTTGATCTCAGTGACAAACCATCTGAAGTGGGGATTCATCTCTGGAGCGCCACCGGTCAGGTCCACTTTCGCAAAGCGATGGGATCTTAAGATCTCTAGGGCGAGCTCCATGGTCTCTTTGGTCATGATCTCTTTTCTGTCTGGTCCGGCGTCCACATGGCAGTGATGACAGGTTTGATTGCACATCTTTCCAAGGTTGAGTTGAAAGATTTCTAGGCTTGATGGTTTAAGTGAATCAATAGAATGTTTTTTAAGTTGTTCAGAAAAAAGAGGAATATCTAATGAACTTAAAATCTTAAGCTGTTCATCGGTTGAAGTGAGAGAAGATTTTCGAGAAAGTAGGCTCGACACAACTACATCGAAAGTTTTTTTGACTTGTTCATCATCTGTACACTGTGCACTAAAGAGGCTCCACCACGAATAGCAGCAGCAACGTGAACAGCTTCCATCATTTGTTCGTTAGTCACACCCTTTTGTAAGTTATCTTGGGTATAGGCATCAATACAGTAGGGGCACTGTACGGCATGGGATACGGCAAGGGCAATCAGAGACTTTTCTCGCTCTGTCAAATGACCTTCTTTGAAAACTTCAGTGTACCAAGAGAAAAATTTATCACCCATTTCTTTTTGGTATTCACTGATTTGTGGAAATTTGGCTAAATCTTGACTGGCATAGTAGTTTTCACTCATAGGATATCCTTTGTTAGATGAGATGAATGGTATAAGTTTATAAAATGAGTGACAAGAAAAAAAAGTTATTAATAATGTCAGAAAGCAGTAAATAGACTAAAATTTTCTGTTAAACAAAGTCATTCACGAGGGAACGAAAAAATAGAGTATGTCTGAGGTTGTTCTTAGTATTATCATCCCAACATATAATGAAACTTCTCAAAGTCATCTTTTTGAAATGGCCAAACAATATCCTGCTCACCCTCAAATCGAGTACATTGTCGTCGACTCACAGACCAGTCAAGAAACATTAGATCTCATTTATAGAGTTGATTTTAAAATTTTTAATTTACCCCAGTCTAACCGAGCCGAGCGTTTGAATGCAGGGTTTGATCATGCTCAAGGTGCTATCATTTTGTTTCATCATCCGCGCAGTTTAGTTGAAATTAAAGGGATTCAATTTCTGGTCAATAACAGCGATCAAATTTCATGGGGAGGTCTAACCCACCAATTTGATCGACCCCAATTTTGGCTGCGTTGGACTTCATGGTACTCTAACTACGGTCGAACAAAATTATTTAAAATTGTTTATCTCGATCATTGTATCTATTTTAGAAAAGAATTTTTGACAAAAAAAATCCCTAATATACCTATTTTTGAAGACACTGAGCTCTCTTTAATATTATCGCGAATGGGGCGACCCAAGATCCTCCCTTTTTTGAGTATCACTTCAGCGATTCGATTTAATCGACAGGGTTTTTTACGACTGTCTATTATTAACCATTGGGCTAAAATTCTTTATCACATGGGGGCTAGTCCGACTAAAATCAATCGACTCTATGAAAAGAATGTTCAGCTCAACGGAGAGATTTAAAAAAGAGAATATCGTAACAGAAAATTATCTTTCAAAAGTCTATTGGTGAATCTAAAGAAGCTGGCATCAGAACTTTATTGGTATTTTTTAAGATCAGTAATTTCGTAGCGAATTTCATCGGCTTTTTTTTGTTGCTCTGAAAGTTGTAGTTTCTCTCCACGATAGATTAAAGGGGATTTTCCTTGTCGTTTCATGTGGGATAAAAATTCTCTTTGGCTATTTTGACAGATCAGCCAGCGCGTTTTCCCTTTTTCGACCTGAGCGTCTCCGACGACACGGATATAGTTTTCTTTGGGGATCGGATTTTTTGA
>CAYMBT010000341.1:0-2094 GCA_964388755.1 uncultured Pseudobdellovibrionaceae bacterium
AAATTGCGCACACCCTGGGTTATGTTCGCGAAATCTCTAAAAACGAAATTCCGATTTTAACAAAACAGTACGACAACAAAATTAAATTTAAGCAAAAAGATATTGTTGGTAAAAAAGGACTCGAAGAAGCCTTTGAAATTGAACTGCGAGGTCAAAAAGGACAATCTTTTGTGATCGTCGATGCTAAGGGACAGCAAAGGACCGAGCGAATGATGTCGGCCATCGGCGAAGTTCTTAAAAATGTCCCTTCTGAAGCTGGCACAGATATTCAAACCACTCTCGACATGGATCTTCAGCAGGTGGCCTATGATTCGTTTATAAAAAACGAACGTGTGGGATCATTAATTGCCATGACGCCCAAAGGTGAAATCCTCGCTTGGGTCAGTTACCCCAGTTTTGATCCTAATATTTTTTCAACAAGACTGAGTCCTGAAATTTGGAAAGAGTGGGTCAACAACTCGGATCGCCCTCTCAGAAATAAAGCGATCCAAGATCACTATGCTCCGGGTTCAACTTTTAAACCCATCGTGGCCCTTGCAGGACTGCAAGAAAAAGTCATACTTCCCAATCAGTATGTTCATGCTCCATCGGTTTATCGCTTAGGTCGTGGAGTTTGGCATGATCACACTCGTTCAGGACAAGGTTACATCGAAGTGCGAGAGGCCTTAGAAAGATCAAGTAACGTCTTTTTTTACAAACTCGGAAAAGAATTGGGACCCGATCGAATGGCAAAATATGCTACGGCTTTAGGACTTGGTGCGCCCACAGGTGTCCCCCTAGAAGGTGAAGTCAAAGGTCATGTCCCCACACGAGAATGGAAACTCAAAAGATGGGGCGAGCCTTGGCAAGACGGCGAGAGTGTCAATACGGGTATCGGTCAAGGCCATGTTTTGGTGACCACCATGCAACTGGCTTTGGCCTATTCGGCCATTTCCACCGATGGTGCGGTTTATAAACCCCAACTGATTCAGAAGGTGGGAGCCTTTGATCCACAATTTGATAACAAAGATATCTTTGAGCCCCAACTGATTCGCCATCTTTCTGAAGACAAAGATAAAGATTATTATGTCGCAAAAGAATATTTTGATGTGGTTCAAGAGGGTCTTTGGCGAGTGGTGAATGGTAAACAAGGGACAGCTTCTAGAGCCCGGCTCGAAAAACCATTCAGCGTGTCTGGTAAGACCGGTACTGCCCAAGTGCGACGCTTTAGCGCTGATGAAATCTATAAACCTTGTGAACAAAGAAATAAAAAAGAACGTCATAATGGTTGGTTTGTGGGCTACGGAAGTCTTGATGGCGTCTCACAAATAACAGTTGCCGTTTTGACCGAACACTCTTGTAAATCATCAGCAGCCGTCCCCATAGCCAAAGATGTATTTGAAGCCTATTTCAAAAAATACCACAACATGAGGACTGTTAGTCATGAGCCGAACCCTTGATTTAAAAATTGAGGAAAGGTCCTCTCTCAAACGCTTTGACTGGAACTACGCCGCCGTTATTTTTACATTACAGGTGATCGGGCTCATCAATCTATACAGTGCTGCCCATTCAACCGATCACCTGGATCGAGTATTTTACTCACAGCTCATGTGGATTGGCATGGGATGGATGGCTTTCTTATTTTTTTCAAATTTTAATTACAAAAACCTTTTAAAGCTCTCCCACTTTTTTTACTTTATAAATCTCTCAGCCCTCGTCTTAGTCCTTCTGATCGGAAAGCAATTTTATGGAGCCCGACGCTGGCTTGATATTGGTTTTATGCATTTTCAGCCCTCTGAAACCATGAAGCTTTTTATTATTTTATTTTTAGGCACCTATTTAGCTCGTCATAAGTTAGAAAACTTTGGTTTTAAAGACCTTATTAAACCCATTCTAATTATCGGCGCACCCTTTTTATTAACGGCCAAGCAACCCGATTTAGGGACAGCCCTTCTTCTTTTAGCCATCCCCTCTTCCATGATTTTATTTTTAAAGGTTCAAAAAAGGGTTTTGCTTTCTGTCTTAATACTCTTAGCCATCGCCCTTCCCACGGCCTGGAACTATGCACTTAAACCCTATCAAAAAAACCGCGTAATTAACTTTCTTAATCCTGAT
>CAYMBT010000342.1:0-2087 GCA_964388755.1 uncultured Pseudobdellovibrionaceae bacterium
TTAGTTGACCATGCGACAAAGCGGCCAAGATTGGAGCTCTCACTAAGAATACCACGATAGTGAACACGAAAATTTGAAGGCATTGGCGCATTTTCGCTAAATTCAAATTTAAAAAGTCCATCACCAGGTATATATTCAAAGAACGCCACAGAATCATTGGATGATTCTTCAATAAATGACATTCGAGTCAGTGTTGAAGTCAGAGTCATATAGAAAAAGTTATGGAAAGCTGATCCACCATTCATATCAAATGAAACTCTGCGATTATACTGGGATCCACTAACAGCAGAAATGTCTTCAACGTGATAACCGACAACTGTTCCGTCAGCTGGAAGTTCATTGGCATCGACTCCGCAAGTTGAAACAATATTCGCCTTAACTGTACTTGTCAGTGTGATTGTGTCAGCAGCAGTTGTCACATTAGGAACGCCATTAGTACTGGGTAAAGCCGCCGCAAAAATACAAAGATTTTCCATGGTCTGTTGCAAACGATACATCAGGCTACCTTGAATATCTTCATCACCTTGATTGCGAACGTAGTCTCGGGGAGAAGCTCCAAAATCACCGCCAATACTGTATTGGCTTCCTGTTGTGGACCACTCTGTAGTCATCGCAATTCTGTTATTTAACGAAGTCGCTGCAACGCCTGTGGTATTAGGGATTGTGGCATCAATTTTATTACCGATATTAGTTAACGCGCCTGTCACTGTGGTGATATTAACCGTGGCTGGTGTGTCAGTTTTGTCGCTCGAGCAATGGGTGAGCATAGTCAGTGATGCTAAAAAAATAATAAGCGTAATTTTTTTCATAAAACAGGACCTCGCTGTGTATGTATAAATGTTTCTTTGGGAACATATTATCATGTGGCCCACAAAGAATGAGGTCCAGATCTAAACAGTTTTTATAAACTCAAACCTTTAGACAGCGGCTGATTAAAGAATCGGCATGGCACTCATGTTGAGACCTTTTTTTAATCTGCTTTGCGATAAAATTAAAAGACTATAGTCTCTTAAGATGGGATTCAAAATAAGGTTTAGTCATTCTTAAACCTTCTTCTGGGTCCATGACAGCTGACCAGTTCAACAGACTTTGGGCTAAGGTTGTATCTGGTCGTCTGAGTTTTGGATCATTTTCAGGTAGAGGTAAGTATTCAAAGCCTGCCGAATTACCCGTCATCTTGTTGATCATTTCACCGATCTCAAGAACTGTTAATTCTTTGGTGTTACCGATGTTCACAGGTTCACTGACAGAGCTTTCCATAAGTTTAATAAGACCATCCACCATATCAGTCACATAACAAAGGCTGCGTGTCTGCTGACCTTCACCGTAAATGGTAAGGGGTTTGTTGTTAAGGGCTTGCATAAAAAAGTTAGGCACAACTCGACCATCAAAGGGACTCATGCGCGGGCCGTAGGTGTTAAAAATTCTGATTGTTCGTGTTTCGATGTTACGAAACTTTTGATAATTCACTGTCAGAGCTTCGCCAAATCTTTTGGCTTCATCGTAACAAGCTCTTTCACCGCGACAATTCACATTGCCAAAATAACTTTCAGGTTGGGGATTCACTAATGGATCACCATAAACTTCGCTGGTGCTGGCAAATAAAATCCGGCTTTTATATTTTTCGGCTAGATCCAAAAGATTTTTTTGTCCAATAGATCCAGTGAGTAAAATTTCAATGGGGATTTTAGCAAAATCTACCGGTGAGGCGGGTGATGCTAAATTATAAATTCGATCGTATTTTTTATGGGGAACTTCTTTAACAATGTCAGCTTTGATTAAAGTAAAAAGTGGATTTTTTTTAAGGTGATTAATGTTCTCTTCTCGACCGGTGACTAAGTTATCAATCACGTCCACGGTATGACCCTCAGAGATCAGTTGATCCACCAAGTGACTTCCAATAAATCCAGCACCACCAGCCACAAGAATCTTCATTTAAACCTCACTAAACAGCACTTGGCGGCCGACGCAATAATATTCAAAACCATGTTTTTTGACCTCGTTAGGATTCAGGGCATTTCGCCCGTCAAAAATAATTCGATCTTTAAGAAGACTTTTTAGTTTGTCGAAATCGGGATTTCTAAATT
>CAYMBT010000343.1:0-2085 GCA_964388755.1 uncultured Pseudobdellovibrionaceae bacterium
ACCCACAGGAACGTCACCCACCTTGCGGTACTCAACGGCCGTAGCCAGTTCAGATAATAATTGTTTTGTGATTTGCTCTTCTGAACTTTGGCTTAAATCCATCTTTGTATCAAAGACGTCCCAGTAGCATGTCATTTTAGGTTCTTCACCTTTTTTGACGATCATGTAGTGCCCTGGTTCTAATTTTGAAACCCCCAAAAACAAAGTGTCAGGTGATGGTGTGGTGAGAAAAGATAAATAATGATAAAAAGATTCTTTATTAACGACTGGCTTATAGCTTTTATCTTTTAATATCGCTTTAATTTCTGAAGCAAAAACAATACGACCATCAACAAGGGCATAATAAAGAGGTTTGATACCAATACGGTCACGAACCATAAACAGTTCTTCTTTTTCATTATCCCAAATGGCGAAAGCAAACATGCCACGAAATTTATGGATGCACTCTGGTCCCCATTCTTTAAAAGAATTTAAAATCACCTCGGTGTCCGAATGATCGGTTTGCCAGGTCAGGTGCTTAAGTTCTTGTCTGATCTCGGCATGATTATAGATTTCACCGTTAAAGGTGATCACATAGCGGCCATCAGTACTGAGCATGGGTTGGGCAGCCGCCGTTGATAGATCAATGATTGATAAACGTCGATGGGCAAAACCCAGTTGTTTTTTGGGGTCAAGCCACACACCGGCCCCATCAGGACCGCGGTGAACCATGGTGTCTCGCATTTCAATCAGATAGTCTTCACTGATTTTAAAATGCTCAAGACTGGCTTTATATTGAAAACTACCGGCTATACCACACACAATAAAAACCTAACTTTGAATTTGTTTTTCAACTTCAAATGCTATTTCACTCGCCTGAAACTGTTGCCAAAGCGGGATGGGACTTGTCTTAACTTCACCCTTAATAGACTGGGCTAGTAGCTTGATCTCTTCAAAATGACCCTTCTCTGATGATTTAGTCGTATGTGTCCAAGCACCTGGGCCAACAAGGCTTGAACGATAATAATCATCGAGTTCAAAAACTTTACCCTCACAAAAGACAACCATTTTTTCTTTGGGATGTTTTTTGTTTCCTAAAGAAGTGTAAGTCAGTGTAGCCACCGAACCATCAGCAAAAGATATGGTGGTGGTAAAATTATCATTGCTCTTAAAAGCCCCTTGATTGGACTGAATCGAATGGGCCGTGACTGTTTTGACCGAACTCTCTGTAAGAAAGGTAAATAAATCATAAATATGGCAAGCTTCACCAATATTACGTCCGCCACCCTCTTCGCCATGAACCCAATGATCATTCGGGATAAAGCCAGCATTCATCACATAGTTAATAACCAGTGGACTGTTGCGATTGTTTAAAGATTTTTTTATTTTTTCAACGTGAGGTGAAAACCTTCTATTAAATCCCGTCAGCAAAATCACCTGTGATTGAGCCTGAGAGATTGTTTTAAGTTCGCTAAGCTCGCTCTCTGTCAAACTTAATGGCTTT
Organism: uncultured Pseudobdellovibrionaceae bacterium; assembly: GCA_964388755.1. GTDB lineage: Bacteria > Bdellovibrionota > Bdellovibrionia > Bdellovibrionales > JAGQZY01 > JAGQZY01. The sequence goes on from CAYMBT010000343.1 coordinate 1,484, forward strand.
TCGACCAAAACATGTTTACCGGCCTCTAAAGCTTTTTTTGTCATCTCGGCGTGTTGATGATGGCGTGTGCAGATGGCCACCAAATCCACTTCGTCGCTATTGATCACATCATCAAAACTGGTGCTGGCCACTTTGGCCCCGTACTGGTTGGCCGTGACTTTTGAGTTGTGTCCGGACCGAGTCACAACCGTGTGGATAGAATAACTACCCTCTTTAGCGAAGTTGGGTAAATGGACCGCTTTTGCAAAACCACCCGCACCGACGATGGCCACATTGATTTTACCATCGGGTTTGTAACTTCGATTCACTTCAATTTTAGATTCAAGAACAGCCGTGGCTTCACTAGCAGAATATTTTAAGAGAACAAGAAGGGGGCTCGCTTCAGTGGGATTTTTTAGACTCTCGTAAGCTTCAAAGACTTTGTCTATGGGATGAGTCGCATCCACTAAGCTTTTGATATTCATTTTTTTATCTTTAATCAAACGCAAGTACTCTTGCATATTTCTGTTTTCTGTCCAGCGCACGTATGAAACTGGGTAATCAAGACCTTTAAGTTCGTAACGTTCATCGTATCGACCGGGGCCGTAAGAAGTTGAAATTAA
>CAYMBT010000344.1:0-2085 GCA_964388755.1 uncultured Pseudobdellovibrionaceae bacterium
TGCATTATAGACCCTGGGATCTCTAAAAAAAGAAGTTTCGTTGTTTGTCGCTATATCAAGAAGCATTTGTTTAAAAGGTCCAGTGACTCCATTTTGAGCGATCTTATAAAGTTCCTCAAGCTGTTGAACACCCATATATTTTGCAATTTGATCAAGACGAGTCTCTAACTGAAAATAATTATGTTCGGCATAGACTATACCGATCTCTTTTTCTATATATTGAGCAAAATAGAAGAGGATTTCATTAGCTGGCATGACTTAACTTTCTAACACTCACAGTTTTGATCTTTTCTAATAAAATATCCCGAGTAAATGGTTTCATTAAATACTCTTTTGCACCAAGTCCAATGGCCGTTTCTATGTCGTTTAAAGAGTTTTTAGTTGTCATCATAACAACCGGAATCAAATGGCCATGATCTTTTAATTGGATCAGTGTTTCTGGGCCATTCATGACAGGCATTTCCCAGTCTAATAAAATGAGGTCATAAAAATTTTTTTCTTTAATTTTTTCTAGGGCCTCTTGACCATTGAATACAGAAGTCATTTTAATCTCAGGATTAAGACTTAAAAGTGCCATAACGAATTTGTGAACACTTTTAGTATCGTCAACAATAAGAATATTGAACATAAAATTTTTCCTTTATCCTAATTTCAAACTTTTAAAACTATGAGTACATTTATTCTGTAGTAATGATATGATTTCATCAGGGTTTAAAATATGGTCATAGGATTGATTATTAAAAACCGAGCCAGGCATCCCAAAAACGACGCAACTCGCCTGATCTTGGATAACAACACAGCCACCGGTCTCTTTAATTCTTTGACTACCGTCACGCCCGTCATTGCCCATACCAGTTAATACAATTCCAAGACAATTTTGTTTAAATATCTCTGCCGCAGTCACAAACAGATGATCCACAGCTGGTCGAACAGAGTGAAGCATCGGTCCTCGATCTAAACTAATTCGTATTGTGTTTTGATCTTTAACAAGCTTGAGGTGTTGATCCCCAGGGGCTACATAAACTGTGCTTGACGATAATGTTTCGCCATGAACAGCCTCTTTAACATCAAGTCCACTGAGTTTTGCTAATCTCTCAGAGAAAGTTTTTGTAAATAAAGGCGGCATATGTTGTGAGATAAGAATAGGACATGAAATATCGATCTTAAGGTTAGTAAATATCTTCTCAATCACTGTCGGTCCGCCGGTAGAGGCTCCGATAACAACAATTTTGGGTTTCATCAGCTCAAGATTAACTTTGGTAAAACGGCTGAGAGACTGTTCTGCATTAGACAGATGATCTACGTTATTAAAAAATGCCTTTATTTTAGGTTCTATAATATTGCGTATGAGGCGGGCTGGATTCATAGTCTCGCCCCTAAGCAAGCTTTCGCTATCAGGTTTTGTGGCAAAGTCTGTAGCCCCGGATTTAAGAGCATCCATAGTGATTTCGGCACCCCTTTGGGATTGAGAAGAAAAAACAAGGATTTTGGACTTTATTTTTTTAAGCTGTATTTCTTTAAGAGTTTGTAAACCATCCATTTCTGGCATTTCTAAATCAAGTATAACCAAGTCAAAATGCGAGATTGTTAATCTCTCTAATGCAAGTCGGCCATTAGTGGCCACAGCAATTTGAGAATTCAGTTCAATAGACTCTAATGCCGCTCTAATTTGAGAACGGTAGACAATGGAGTCATCAACTATAAGAACTTTTATTTTTTTCACATTCACCTTTAAAAAGTGAGATCATTGATTGATCTCACTTTGAGTTAAAAGTTTTTACTTCTGAGCTTTAACAAGAGCCGTTAATTTATCAGCTAATTTTGCTAAATCTTGTGAAGCAGAAAGAGTTTGGGTAGAGCTTGCACTACTAGCTTCTGCCGCCAATGAAACGTTTTTAACTGTTTCGGCAATACTATCAACACCCTTTTTAGATTCCACGAGAATACGAGAGATCTCATTACTTGTTGCAGTTTGCTCTTCAACGGCTGTAGCAATGATTCCGGATAAGCTGTTAAGCTTTTCAACGGACTCTGAAATTCCAGCAATAGATTCTACAGCATATTTAGTGTCGCTTTGAATGGCAC
>CAYMBT010000345.1:0-2048 GCA_964388755.1 uncultured Pseudobdellovibrionaceae bacterium
GATTTAAGTGGTTGAAAAAGGCCGGGGGCCAAAAGACCCCCGATAAGAGTGGTGGAGGCGCCGGGAGTTGAACCCGGGTCCGCAAATTGTCCACGTTAAGGCAGCTACACGCTTAGTCGCTGTTTGTTGAAGCTTTGAGTTTCCAACGACAAATACTCAAAGCCGTGCTCCGAAGGATTTAAAGTTTTAAGCTCGAAACGACACTTAAAACTCGAGGTGGTTTAGGTGACACCTTGACCCCCGACCCACCGACGGAAGTTTTGGTGAATGGCATTAGCTTATTCGGCAGCCATTGGTGCGAAAGTTTCGCCAAATAAAAATAATGCACGTTTTTTAAGAGGTCCCCATGCGGCCTCTGCATGCTCCTTAAGCTTCTCAATCCACGTCGAAGCCATTACGCCCCCATTCAACTCTTTTTGCCTTGAGAGCTCAATGTCAGCGTAATAGCCCAACAACTAACTTTCATTATAACACAATTCGAATTCAGATTATATGCTTCATTGCAAAGTGTTTTCATTTTAAAGTAAACCATAAAACAGCCCCCAATAGGGTTTAGATTTTTTGAGCTAAGTCTTTATAAGTCGAGAGTATTTTGGCTTTTTAACCCCTTGATCAGGAGGATTTCACCATGAGCTTTAACTTTCTTAAAAAAACCACCTTTACATTAATCATCATGCTGGCGCTGGACATGATCTGGATAAAACTGGTGGCGGGCCGTTTTTATGCCGAACAGCTCACGCAAATAGGGCGTTTTGATTCTAGCGGGCAATTTGATGCAAGGCTTACTCCTGCGGTTTTAGCTTATGTCATTATGGCTTTTGCCCTTGAATATTTTGTTCTCTCAAAACCAGACCGTCATTTAAAAGATCAAATCATTTCAGGTGCAATTTTAGGATTTTGTCTCTTTGGTGTTTATGATCTAACCAATCGAGCGATTATAGAAAGTTATCCAATGTCTATGGTTGTGGTTGATATGTTTTGGGGAGTCATACTTTATAGCATGACTACGGCCATTAATGGGATGATCAGAAAAAGCATTTTCTTTTTAAAATAAATTGAAATTAAAAATGAGATAAGCTTTTCATTATTCAATCGACTAGATATGATAGTTAAGGATGAGCTGTATCATTTTAAGACATAAAGTCACATCTTTATTGTTCCGAAAAGTAAAAGGCCTATGTATTACTTGAGCTTAATCATTATATTCTTATTAAAGGCTGAAACCACATCGGTCAGCAATGGAGTTTCAGACGCCGTTGCCGCCCAGCTCGCTCAAACCAGAAACTGCCAAGAGCTTAGCCCTGGCGATTCTCTGATCATTAATCAATCTGAAGCTGAATCAAACACGGGCTTACCTAAAAAATTTAAACTCACACGTGATTCGGCAAACCCAAACCGCTTTATTGTTGAATTTAATTTGCACTTTCTACCTACGGATTTAGCTTTAGAAGAGCGATATGGCAACGTTGTGCCTTCTCCGAACGATCTTAGTCACAAAAATACGCCTGATCTCAGCCGTCGCGATGAAATACGTGCTGCGATGATTGCTCGAACTAGACAGTGCTTTCAAGAAATGCAAAATCGTTTACGAACAGCCGATGGCCGGTCAGTTGAGCTTCGTTTGAGCGCCCATGATGACCCAAATCCACCTCCAGAAGTGGAAATCAAACTGGCTCCCGTAGATGAACGTTCGACTGCAATCAATTGGGCGAGACGATTAAGTTGTCCAGACATTGTTCACGAAGTTATGCATCTGATGGGTCTTTGTGACGGATACAGAGAGCAAGTCAGTCGCGTTGAACCCAGCTTATTTCAAATCCATGGTGAATCCACAAAACTTCCAACTAAAGAGAATGGGCCTCAAGCCTTTGAGTATAACTGCCGCAGTATAGAACCCGTTGATTCCATCATGAGCCATCAAAATATAGCGTTAGGTCGACGATATGAAGGAGTCAGATGCCCACACAATGATCCCAATACACGTCCACCATCCACTCAAGTTGCAACCTTACCATTAACTTGTCCTGATGGATCACCTGGGGAACAAT
>CAYMBT010000346.1:0-2035 GCA_964388755.1 uncultured Pseudobdellovibrionaceae bacterium
GCAACGATAAAACCAGGGATGTTAATCACTGTGTCTTGATAAACGTTATCGGGAACAGTGGAGAAAACTTTCACACCAGGAGCACCAATATGAACCGTGCGTTTACCCCAGTTAGAGAATGCACCCAGTTGATCTTGGTCATTCAAAGCAGCAACACTGATGATGTTTTCAATGTTGTAAGACGCAGGGAATGCGGGCTTTGAATCTGAATCGTTATCGTAACCAACACCTTGACGACCATTACCAGCAGCAGCCACAAACAGAGTGCCTTTTTCCATACTGTAACGGATAGCATCTTGAAGAGCTTTACTTTCGTTAGCATCCCCTTCGCCTTCACTCCCCCAAGAGTTAGAAAGAATTTGGGCACCATTATCAACGGCGTACTTAATGGATTGAATGGCTCCCTCAAGTGTTCCTTGACCTTTTTCAGTTAAAAAACGAAGGGCCATGATTTTTACGTTTGGTGCAACTCCGGCAATCCCCTTACCGTTGTCACCCGTCGCTGCGATGTTACCAGCACAGTGTGTTCCGTGACCTGGGTTACCACCCATAAGAAGTTGAAGACCTGTAATATGAAGGTCATAGGGTTTATTGTCGTTATAGGCAAAGTCCCAACCAACAACGTCATCAATAAAACCATTACCATCGTCATCGATTCCGTTGGTGGCTTTATTGTTTCCATTGGCATCAAGACCGATTTCGCCAGAGTTTCTCCACATATTGTCTCGTAGATCCTCATGGGTGTAATCAACACCAGTATCAAGAACTGCGACGATGACTTGATCGCTTCCTTTAGTACCAGAATTTTTCCAGGCCGTTTCAACGTTATTGTCTTTCATACCCCACTGTTGGGCAAAAAGAGGGTCAGCACCAGAACCACCCACTTGTTGAAGAGGGATTTCTGGATTATCAGCTCCTCTATCCTCAAAAAGACCTAAAGAATTTTGTGCATTGATCATTTCTTGGATTTGATTTTTAAGGACTGGATCATGGGCTTCAAAATTGGTCATGATTTTAAGTTTGATATTTTTTTCGATGGCAACTACGTCTGGGTTTCCACGAAGTGCATTGGCTTCGTCTTGGCTAATATCAAGTTTCACCCAGTTGGCTATACCAAGGTCGTTGTGTTTGACTCCAGAGCGACTCATGGACTGAGTAAAGCTCTCTACGCTACTTCTATTTTTGAGTTGAACAAGATAACCGTTCTCGGCCTGTGCACTGATTACAAAAAAGAGTGCGGATAAAAATGTTAATACTTTCATGTTGGTTCCCCCTATTTATGTCTAGTCCCAATAAGGAATCAGTTTAGGGAGGACGCTCACGGTCGTGCAAATCCACTGGGCTGGATCTAGCCTCAAGTCCCGTGAAAATAGCAGACAATTTCACTGAAAGCTCGACCTAGATCGGGGACCCCAGTACAGTTTAGAGCAGAAAACAATTTGAATTGAGGCAAAATCTTTGATCGAGAACTCTCAATAATTTTTGTAAAATAGTCAGAAAAACTTAAGTCAAATCATGGTTCAGACAATTTGAGAACGAAAATTGAGTTTTAAAAGGGATCATGGTTCGCCTCAACAAATACAGCCGCTCTCTTTTGAAAAAAAATTCATACAAACACCAAGATACTTAGATGGATGGGATTTATCTTGTATCTTCCTGGGCCAGTTAACATTAAAGAGGTAGGCGGGTTTTTGGGGTATTCATCAATTCATTTTAATAGCTGGTTAATATAAAAAAATTCTTAATTTAAAAAACGAAAGGGAGAACCCATTTTATGAAAAATCTAATATTTATTTTAGCTCTCAGCTTAACAACAACGGCCCAGGCCCTTGATACTTCGGGTGAGTGTGCCAACGAGGCTATTCGCGCTTCTTATGAGACTTTGATGGAAGATACTTTTAAAAGCACATCAAAAAATGTTCCAATCTCTACCTTTTATTTTGATATGAAAACTATGAGCTCAAAATTGATCAAAAAAGCACAGATTGATCATGGCAACATCTATTCTGTGGTTATAAAAGATAACAGTACAGCT
>CAYMBT010000347.1:0-2027 GCA_964388755.1 uncultured Pseudobdellovibrionaceae bacterium
GAAGCCCTCAAACAAACCTTCGAACGCGTCGAGCCCTATTGGATGAGCACCATCCTCCCCGAAGTCAAAAAAGGCGGGGACACCCTCATCGTCGCCCACGGCAACAGCCTTCGAGCCCTCTTCAAAATGCTCACCGGAATGGACAACCAAGCCATCACCCAATTCGAATTCGAAACCGGCATCCCCCTTGTCTGCAACCTCACCCCCGACTACAAAATCCACTCCCACACCTGGCTAAAATAACGCCGCAAATTTAAACTACATTTAAGAGCGCCGGAGCTGGTATTTTTACTTTTTTTTGCCAATTTTTGGGATGATCGACTTTTTAGAACCTTCAGCAAGCGTGACGCGTTTTTGCCCGAAGGGCAAAATGCTGACCAGGCAGGATGCCGAGGTTCTAAAAAGTCGATCATCCCAAAAATTGGCAAACAAACCAAAGAAAAACCCCAGCGAAGAAGTCTTTCTAAAACGAGTTAAAAAAAAGAAGTGTAGTGTCAAAGGTCTTATATAAGGGGCTGTAATGGTTGAGATAATTTAATATGACTTTTGTTTTAAGGGGGCTTTGGTTATTCTGAGGATGGCTTTCTTAAGTCAGAGAGGAGGTGGTGCCAATGACATGTGAATCTAATCATTTCGGCGCCCTCTACGGAGGGTTCCAGTAACGTTTAATTTTCTGGCGGCAAGGGTTTGACCTTGCCGTCACTCGATCTTGACACAGCTCATTATTAGCCTTAAAACCTCTGACATGCTTATCGATCTACTTTCCCTTGAAGAAAACGGCAAAAATTTTCAGTTTGATCAAACCAGTGATGAAGTCTCTGGCGCTTTTCATGATTTGATTGGACAAACTCCATTTCAAATCTCTATGGACATCAAGCCCCTTGGGAATACTTTTATTGTTCAAGGCCGATTAAAATCACAGTATCCAGAAGTTTGCTCACGCTGTGGTTATGATATTACCGTGCCCTTAGAAAATAAAATCAATGAGATCGTAGTTGTTGAAAAAGAAAGACCACGCAATACCCAAGTTTCACAAAGTCGACAAAATTTTGATACCACCGATCCTTCGGTAACCTATATTCATAGCACTCAATTTGATCTTACAGAATTTCTTCACGAGATGATGGCGGCCTCTTTTCAACTTTATCCCATTTGCTCGGATCAAAAAAAGTGTGAAGAGCAGCGTCCACTCTTACATACAGAAGAAGACCCATTTGTTGTTGGGCACCCTGGATTCGAAGCCCTTAAATATTTAAAACTTAAAAATTAATTTTTTTGTCCGATGAGTTCAGCTTTTTGTTTGAGCCAGATTGGACTTGCTTGTGCTCCGCTCATCAAGGCTGAGCTTGTGATTGCTCTGCATAACCCGCTTGGGCTTTTGAGAGCACTACTTAACCGGATTGGGCTTGATAGCGTTCAAAGAATTTTTTGTTGAGGTTTCTAAGATCGAGAATCGTCAAAAAATCAGCGCACTGAAAATCAATATCTAGCGCTGGAAATCCATGAACTTTGCTGCCTGCATGAAGATAGGATCTTAAAAGGGGTGGTAATGCCCTAAGGACCCCGGGGTGAGAAGGGGTTTCATCAAAATGCAATTGAGCCTGATCAAATTCATACTTAGTTGTAGGATGGATTTTATATTCGTGACTCAGATCACCTTTTTCATAAAGTGATTTAGTGATCGAGAAAATAAATTTTGGATCTATGGATTGCACACTCGAACAACCAAAAAGAAAACGGGTCTTTGTCAGATTGATGTATTTTGATAGTCCTTGCCAAAGTAGATCAACAGTTCGTCCGGAGCGATGATCAATATGGGTGCAAGCCCGACCCAGTTCTAATTATGTACCTTCTTGAGCTAAAAAATTTTCAAGATGAAATTCAGATTGTGAATAAAAAGCATCCGAGAAACTGGATTGAATCAGGCGATAGGTGCCAATGACTTGTTGTTTGGATTTATCAATAATCAATAAATGGTCAGCGCGAAGATCAAAAGAATCAAATTCAAATCCGGTCTCGTGGGTTTT
>CAYMBT010000348.1:0-1994 GCA_964388755.1 uncultured Pseudobdellovibrionaceae bacterium
ATTGATCACGGAACATGGTCTGTCCTTAGGCATATGTACCCTAAGGCCGATGTCCCTGTTATTCAGATGAGTCTTTTTATGACCCAACCTTCTGAGTATCATTATAATTTAGGTCAAAAGCTATCAACCTTAAGAGATCAAGGTGTGCTCATCATTGGAAGTGGGAATTTGGTTCATAATCTGCGTCTTATGGACTGGACGACCCTAGCAAAACCTCATAGCTGGGCTGTCGATTACGATCAATGGCTTAAATTAAAACTTATTGATCGAGACTTTTCGGCGCTGATGAACGACTTTCACCAAACTGAAGCTGGTCGACTGAGTGTACCAACAATGGAACATTATCTGCCGATGCATTACATTTTAGGGGCATCTGATGCTAAGGACGAACTTTGTTTTGAATTTGAAGAGATCCACAACGCTTCAATATCGATGAGAACATTTGGCTTTTGGCCTAAATAATAAAATATTTTTAATCTAATGATCAGTTTGAATAGACTGACGGACGAGGATTGTAAAGAACCTCAAATTCAGTTTTTATTTGAGTATACTGTTTGGCGACCGAAAGCCGAGTTGCTATATCCATTTCTTCTTCAACATTTTTAAGCATTTCATCCTCTTCTTCTTCAATATGATGTTCGACAAGTTCAGCGAGGACTTTAACTTTAGCATTCCATTGATCATCATCTGGGGTTGCATTGATTTCGTGAACCAGCTGTTCAGCAATCCTGTGTTCGGTGTCACCTTCTAAGCCTTCCATGCGAAGTTTTTTTAACTTTTTCATGGCCACATAAAGGGTTTTTTCTTCGGCTTTTGCATGGGCTAAAAGAAGAGGAACAAACTTTTCATATTTCTCTTCTTTTTCAAAGCGGTCAATGTCACCGTCTTTAAGGGTTTCAATGAGTTTTTTAAGTGATTTGTGATCACGAATTATAAGATCAATGATGTCTCCGGATTGAGAACTTTTAGGATTAAGTGATTTGTCATTTGTTGTCGATGGATCATGATCATTCATATATATTTCCTCACTGCATTTTAAGAACGACTTTAACAAAATCGTCTTTCTGGTCGTTAAATGATTTATAAGCTTCAGGACCATCATCAATTGTGATTCGATGTGAAATAACAAATGATGGATCAATCTTGTCGGCCAGGATCAGATCAAGAAGCGGCTCCATATATTTTTGAGTATGGGTTTGTCCCATTTTAAAAGTAAGTCCTTTGCCAAAGGCAACACCGATGGGAAAGCGGTCAGCGTATCCAGCGTAGACGCCAGGGATAGAAACTGTTCCCCCTTTTTTACAAGCCATGATCGCAAGCCTTAAGGCATCACAACGATCTGTGACAAGTCCAACAGCGGCCTCGACACGATCAAGAACTGCAGTGATTGAACTGCCATGGGCCTCAAGGCCAACGGCATCAATACAGCTGTCAGCTCCACGACCACCAGTTTTTGCTTTTATCTCATTAATAAGTCCTTCAGAGTCTTCATAGTTAATGGTCTCTGCACCACCAAGGGCTGAAATTTTTAGGCGACCGTCAAAATGGTCGATCGATATGACTCGCTCTGCTCCCAGTAAAAAGGCACTGCGTATACACATTTGACCAACAGGGCCAGCACCCCATACAGCTACTGTATCGCCTCGTTTGATGTTGCAGTTTTCTGCCGCCATATAACCGGTTGGAAATATGTCACTTAAAAATAGAACTTTATCGTCCTGGATTCCATCAGGAATTTTAAGTGAATTGGTGTCTGCAAATGGCACGCGGATATATTCGGCTTGTCCACCAGCATAGCCACCCATCATATGAGAAAAACCGAAAGCTGCAGCTCCGGCTTGTCCATAAAGTTTATCGGGGATGATGGCGTTGGGATTTGAATTATCGCAAGCGGCAAATTCTTCTTCTTTACAGTGGTAACAGTGTCCGCAACCTATATCAAATGGGATTACAATTCTATCACCCACTTTGAGGGTCTTAACAAGTGGGCCAAC
>CAYMBT010000349.1:0-1970 GCA_964388755.1 uncultured Pseudobdellovibrionaceae bacterium
AAAGTTTTGAAAATCTTCGGCCGCCAGAGTTTTTGTGTAATTGACGTTGGGGCTAGAAACTTCAACTTTGATATAAATTAAAGTCAGATCACGATCAAACTTGCTCCAGGACATTCTAATGTTACCTAAAGAAAAACGATTTCCTGTGTACTCTTTAAAATTACAGTCTCTTGTTGTGGCCGAAGAACCTACGGGCAAAAGAATGGCCTGAGAGTCTACCGTGAGTTGAAATCCGTCTTGCCCAGCACCTTCTTCTTCCCCACCGCAAGATGAAATCAAGAAGATGGATAAGATAAGAAGAGCAAACCTCATTAACTTCATAAGTTAAAATCTCCTTCTGTTGAGTTTTCCTCTATTGATTCTAATAAATCGTTAGTATCGGGGTCAACTTGCAGATTAGAACCTTCATCAATTGAAAGCTCTTCAAGATTGCCAGAGCCTGTGGCTCCTTTTGAGACAAGAGTGTCAAAGCCAGAATCCACTTCTCTTAAAATTTTTGGCTTTAAGAAAAGTAAAAGTTCATTTTTACTTCTTTGATCAGAAGTCTGTTTAAACAAATAACCAAGAAGTGGAATATTTTTAAGCCAAGGTAAACCCCCATCAACATTGGTATCATCCAACTGGTAGATTCCACCAATAACAGCGGTTTTACCGTTGGGAATCATAGTTGTTGTTTTGGCTCTTCGTTTATTAAGCTCTCTTTGACCGTCATCGTTCTCAACACCGGCAAATTCTCGCTTAAGTTCAACATCAAGAATCACGTCTCCTTTAAAAGTAATTTGTGGTTTCACTTTTAAAGATAAAGAGAGATCAAGAAAAGTAAAAGTAACAATCGGTGGAGCTCCAGGGGTAACAATTGTTTGCCTGATCGGGACTTGAGTGACTTGCTCTATAATGGCTTCGACTTTATTGAGGGTCATGATTTTTGGTTGAGAAAGAACTTTAATTTTACTTTGTCTTTCGAAAAGACTTAGAGAAGCCGTTAAATCACCAAAAATATCAAATGTACCTAATGAAAGATCAAGGCTGAAGTTTTCACCCGGTGTTCCGGCCTGACCCAATCTTGAGTTAAAGCGACCGTTGCGACCACCACCAATAGCAAAGTCACTGCCGTTTTGAGTCCAGTTAATACCGGCTTCTCTTAAAAATTCTTCTCTGGCCTCAACAAGTTTTGATTCGATTTCAACCTGCATTGGTGGAGTGTCTAAAGCTTGAACCAGGGCTTCTACGCGTTCGATGTATTCGTCGTAATCAGTGATGACCAGTGAGCTTGTGCGATCATCAAAGGCCATTTTGCCTTTTTCACTTAAGAAGTCTTTGAGTTTTGTAGACAGCTCGTTCACGTCGGCATAACTGACCGGGATGTATTTGACCTTAATTCCGCCGGCAAGAAGTTGGGCTTCTTTTTCGCTTTTGATTTGGTTACTGACGGACTGGGCTTCTTTACTTAAGGTTTCTTGTTTGGCAATTCTTAAAACGTTTCCTTGCTTAACATAGCCTAGGCCTTGAGAACGGAGAGTGACTAAAAGGGCTTGATCCCATGGAACTTCTCGCAGGCGAATACTGGTTTTGCCTTCCACTTCTTTATCCATGATTAAATTGACACCACTTTTTTCAGCAATCATTTCGATCACAGAACGCACTTCAACATCAGTGACTTCAAGACTGATCTTTTCACCACTGAATTTATTATTGACTGCAACACCTGATTTATCCACTTTACCAAAAGCCATCTCAATTTGCTGATCCTTATCGAGATTGGTTTCTGATTCGACACTGCCGGTTTGAGAGACCGATGGATTCGTCGACATATATTCGTTAAGAGATGGCTCAGCATCGGCCACAGAGAGGGATGAACCATCGCTGGTCATAACAAGAATGCTAGTGCCTTCGTTTTGTACGATGGGTTTAATGGGTCTTTTAAGCTGAATGACAAAACGGGCTGAACCATCATCAGAACTATAGGCATT
>CAYMBT010000350.1:0-1969 GCA_964388755.1 uncultured Pseudobdellovibrionaceae bacterium
CTTCCAGAGGCCCGCAGGGTCATCATTGAAAATCTTGAGCAAGATGCCCAGCCTCACATCCGAGAATATGTATCGGCCGTGAATGCTTTTCATGATTTTTACAGGGATATGCAGGCAAAATATAATGAGGATGTCCAGTATGAAGATCTGAAGCCTGAAGATGCAACCCGTTGGCGCGTGCTCCAAAGCGACATCAAAAAATGGTATGCTCAATTTGAACGCTACAGCAAACAAGCCTATAGGTACGTTCACATTGAATAGGCCGAAAGACTTGATGTGCCGGGGCAGATGAAATTTCTATTTTTCTTCTGCTCGGCCTCGAGGAAAAGAGCCATTCAAAGATTCTGCCGAAAGATCAACACATCATTGGAAAGGCCGGAGCAACGACAGCTCTGTCTAAAAAATGCGAAACTCAGGGTCAAACAGGGCAGATCCATCTTCCGATTCCCGTTCCTTCTTAGCGTCTTTTCTATATTTTAGGGAACACCTCATATCCATTGGCACGATCTAGCCTTCACTACCCGAGCAAGCATTACAGCTATATATACTACTAAATTCAATGTCTCCTGCGTTTAAATCCCCGCAATAGTCGCAGGGATTGATTTCGCTTCCTACAAATTGAGTGAAGCATCTTAAACAAATCCACACATTTGTCCTTGCTTCTACAACGCACACATCCGAATCACATTCTCTACAATGTGCAAGGGGGTAATCAAAGTAATTATCTTTAGTAAGGGGATTTTTTTCTTTATAAGCATCCAGAATTTGTTCTGTTGTAATAAGGTGATCGCACTTTTTGCAAATCAAAGGCTCTCCTTCGCCAAGCATTAAGGTATCTTTTTTACAATGAGGGCATATTATGTATGGGAGATTATTAAAACCACAAACATGACATCTCTGAAAATCTATGCTTTGAAGTTGAAGTGTTTGATAGCTGAGAAAGTTACAAGCCGGACAATCTTGAAAAACGGCCCCATCACTCACCATTTGATTTAAGTTTGGGCTCATATTGTCAAATATCGCTTGAAGATAGGATCTGTGAGTTTTTAAATTATCGTCAATTTTCGAAAATGAATCAAAATATGAATGAAAGATATCTTCCCATTGAGATTTAATAAGCTCATTGTATAGGATGTGCCACGCTATCAATTGCTCTTTGATTAAATCTACTTTTTTGCGATCATCAAAATCTTCGTCATAAAAATGGATTAATCGATTGCGTGCTGCAAAAAGCTCATCAATTTTTACTTGATTCTGTAAATTAATGTTCTCATTTAACAAAACAAGAATTCTTTGAATTGCTTCTTTGTATCCAACGGTTATTACCCCCCTTTCTCAAACTGAGATAGAGATTTAATTTTATTGATGTCACAAGCTATTAGGGCCCAGTGCACCTTGACTAACCTAGATTTTAATAAGATTTCGAAGCCAAAACAAAAATTCAGCAATGATGATTTTGGATGCTGATCAAATTCTTCATTTGATTTCTCGAAAAAGTCGATCGCGTTTCTGGTTAACTTATCAAATATAAGCATTTTTGATAATCTCTCTGATGAGGTGCGCCCTCAATCCTTAAGGGATAAAATCAGGTATGCTAAAAAAATTATATCTGAAAAATTTTTTTCAGAAAAACAAGAAATGCAGGATTCTACTCAAAAAAAATAACGGAGAAAGCTAAGGCACTATTTTGCTCGCCATAGGCTTGCCCGACAAGTTACCTTTTTTTGAGAATCCTGTAGAAATTCAGGATTTTTTGGTGGGCGCTATAGGGCTCGAACCTATGACCCGCTGATTAAGAGTCAGCTGCTCTACCAACTGAGCTAATCGCCCGCCGTCCGCCCCCGAAGGTAGTGCGGGGACCGGGCCGTTTCAAAGGCCGGCGGTTGCTTAGCAAAGGGCTCGGGTGGAGTCCACTCAGGCCTCGGCGTCGGCCGGGGCGCGCGCGGTCTTGAACACGTGTATCTGGTGG
>CAYMBT010000351.1:0-1957 GCA_964388755.1 uncultured Pseudobdellovibrionaceae bacterium
CTCAATTCATGGGAACACGTGAAAATAAAAACCAAAAAATAAAACGAATGAAATTGAGTATCGCAAAAAATATTTTTTTAAAATCCGATGAAAAAAAAATTAATCGGCGAAGTTCAGTTCGCCGTTTTTTTCTGTGACGAGATTGAAGGGTTCATCTTTGAAGAAGAGGAAGCCGTCGAGATCGTAGTAGTCGAAGCCGTCGGATATATTAAGGGCGGTTTGGATTCCTAGGGTTGTTTCGACCATGCAGCCGAGCATGGTTTTTAACCCTTGGGATTTGGCTTGGGCTTTTTGATCAATTGCGTTTTGGAGGCTGCCGGATTTCATGAGTTTGATGTTTACGCCGTGGAAGGCGGAGGTGATGGAGTCGTCGATGGGTTGGGATTGGAGGGATTCGTCGGCGAAGATGGGGAGGGGGGATTTGGATTTGAGTTTTATGGATTCTTCTATGAGTTGGATGGGGAGGGGTTGTTCGATGAATTGGATGTTTTGGTTTTTGATGGCGGTGATGAATTCTAGGGCGGCTTGGTGGGTGGTGAAGTCTTCGTTGGCGTCGATGCGTAAGGGGGATTTGTAGAATTCGCGGATTTTTTCGATGGCCTGGATTCCGCTTTGTTGGTTGATTTTAACTTTTAGACTTTGGAATCGAGAGAGGTTGTATTGGTTAAAAAAATCTTTGATGTCACTGGGGTCCATGATGGGTAATGAAAACGAGGTGGGGATGTTTTTTATTTTCTTTTGACCTAGAAATTCATAAAGTTTTTGGCCTGCTTCTTTGGCTTGCAATTGGGTGAGGGCAGAAGAGACTCCTAGGCGAAGGTGGCTGGGAAGTTTTATTTCTAAAACTTCTTTTAAATTTTGTGGGGATTTTTTTTTAAATTCTTCAAAATATTGCGGGATCAAAGATTCTGTTCGTTCAGAAAGGGTGAGGCCGGCCACTTCTCCTTGGCCGAACAATTGATCTTTTTTAACGGTGATGATGTAAATGATTTTTTTATCACTCTCTCCGCGAGAGATCTTCCAGTTGAATTTAAGATCCAGTTTTATTTCTTCGATTGACCATGTGAGCATTGATCTATTTTCAGTGGGTGTGCGCACTCAAAGCAAGATCATTCAAAAAAACCAATGAACCCCGACCTAAAACTAAGAAGCAACTTGCCTTAAACAAAGAGAGAGACTTAAGATATCTTTATGCGTCGACGTCCTTGGCCCTTAGTTGTGTTAGCGGTCCTTCATTTTTTAGCACCCATAGGTAACATAATATTTAATGCCCTTCTTTTAAATCGCAGTATTGCTAGTTACTTTGTTTATGCTATGAGCCCAGAGTACATCGTCACCAACTGGGTGATTATTGTTGCACCAATCGTAGCTGGATTTTCTATTTACTCATGCAAAAGATGGAGTTTTTATATTTACCTTTTTTCTATCACCGCTCTCTTTGTGGTCAGCTACGAGGGTTATCAAAGCAAGGCTCATATGATGAGTCTTCTGCCTATTATTGTGGTTTATCTGATCAATATTTTGGTCGTTAGTTACTTTTTAATCCCGACGGTCAGAAACATTTACTTTGATCGCCGTATGCGCTGGTGGGAAATCCAAGCGCGTTACAAGTCTGACTTTAAATCCACTTGGATGAGTCCAAGTACTAAAAATCCACAAAGTGGCGTCGTCTCAAATATCTCAATTAACGGTTTGTTTTTAAAGTCAGAAGAGCTACCAAAAGATAAAGAGATTTTGAGTGTTAAAATTCAATTCGGTCAAGAGCAGTTTGAATTCTCTGGCGAAGCTATTATCCACAACCGTGTGGATGCCCTTGGGTTTGGGTTGAAGTTTCAACACACTAAAGAAAGTAAAAAAAGAGCCCAAAGCATTGTGGATTTTTTAGAAAGTAAAGGGCATAGAATCACCCAGCTTGATGCACGCCCCGAAGACTCATTTAGTTTTTGGCTTCGCACTT
>CAYMBT010000352.1:0-1875 GCA_964388755.1 uncultured Pseudobdellovibrionaceae bacterium
ATGAGCTTTGTTTTTGGCATAAGACTCAGTTCGACAGTGCCGTTTTCAAAAGAGATCTCAAGCTTTTCTGTTTTCTCGCTGAGGTTTGTGATCTCGTCATCCACAAAAAGAGGCCGCTTTGGTTTTAAATTTTGATTTTGTCCGCGGTGATAGAGATTGAGTTTTGAACTAAGACTTTTAACCTCAGCCACAGTTTTCTCAGAATACTCTTCACCCATCACTACTCGGGATTCATTTTCGGCTTCAATACGGCCTTGGGTTTCGATAATACCGTTTTTATTTGTGCCAGTTTTACTTTTGTCAGAGGCAATTGATCTTGAGTTTTGAGTTTTCTTTTTAGGCAATTCTGTTTCATTTTCGTAGGGCAGTTCTAGGATTTCGCTGATTTTTGTTTTTGTCTCGCGTTTTTCTTTAGAATGATCACTGACACAGGTAAAAAAATTAGGAACATTTTCGCAAACTTCTTGGCGGCAAACATTCATGTCTCCCCAACTGCAAAATTTAACGACTTTACCGATACTGATTTTTTTCTGACAAGGTCCGCAGGTGATCTCAACACAGGCACAGTCTTTTTCTTTAGACCATGAAGGTGATACAGAAAATAGAATAAATAAAGCAAAGAGTGTTGCTGCAATCTTGTTTAATTCCATGATCTCTTATCGGTACACATGATAGAAAATATGAGAATTAAAAACGACTTAAGTCATTTTTATGATTAAAAATCACTGCACTTCAGTGAGCCCATGGGCTAAAGCTATAGGACTTTGGGCCTTAAAATAGTCTAACCCCTTAAACCTTGGTCTATAGAACCACTTTTGACCCCAAGCCCTTAAGACGCCGCAAATAAAGCATAAGTTTTCTTGCAAAGATTGAGCAAGTCTAGCTAAGGTGAAACTTGGAATTTTTTGAAGCCCCAAATCTTATTTGCGGCCTCTATGAAAATTGACCACCTAAGGAGTCATTATGCGAGCACTCAGTCTGATTTTTGTTTTTCTTTACTCAACATCGAGTTTGGCTTTTTTTAGTTTGATGGATACCACTCAGCTTAAAAAAGAGGGTGAATACAAAATCCTGGGCGAGGGCCAAATTCTCTTTGATGAGCCAAAAGGTTTTAATCTCAATTCTCGTTTTAGCACCGGCTTAACTGAAGAGTCAGAAATCCAATTTGAAGCCGGTCTTGGATCAATTGATTATTATATGGGTGCTTTCTGGAAATGGATCCCCTTTCCTGACACCGACGAGCAACCGGGCATTGGACTTCGAGCGGGCGCCACTTTTGCGAGCATCAATGATTATTCAACTTACGGTTTTAACGTAACACCCATGATCAGTAAAATGATTGATAGCGATTTTGGACGCTTTACCCCTTACGGTGGGATTCTGATGGGTTTACAAAAAAATACCAACGACACTTTTTTCTCAATGCAAGCCACCCTAGGATTAGAGTGGACACCAAGCGCTTGGGATCACCCCCAAATTAAAGACTTCAATTTTCTGCTTGAATACGGATTCGAAATTGATGACTCATTTGATTACTTAAGATTCGTTGCCAGTTACAACTTCTATAGTTGACCCCTATTTATTGGCCCCAGCGATAAAACACTGGGGAAAAAGTAAAATTTAAATCACATTATAAAAAAAGTAATTGTTCTTAAAGTAAAATGGCTAAAAAAAAAGGCTTATCTGATTCAGATAAGCCTTTTTGTTTTTATGGATTTAAAAATGTGATTAGTTAACGTCTTTAAAATCCACGTCTATGGCATCATCACCGGTAGAGGCTTGGCCTTCAGCTTGTGAAGAATCACCGGCTGGTGGCTGTTGTCCAGGGTTTTGAGTTTGCTGAGTATAAAGTTCAGTGCTCAATGTTTGAGTGGC
>CAYMBT010000353.1:0-1872 GCA_964388755.1 uncultured Pseudobdellovibrionaceae bacterium
TTTCTGCCAAATGTTGCGTGAGCTCGTCCCAGGCCTCTGGAGCATAACCCAAGCTAAAGTCATAAATGATCTCGACAGTTAAATTTCGTTTATTTAAATATGAAATCAATTTGTGATGGGCTGGAAGATTTTTTAATTTCTGGTGATAAAAAACCGCCGTAAATTTGTTGACCCGAAACATCTGACTTTTTTGTGATGGAGTCAGACTCTTTTTTTGATCGCCCTTTTCTTCGATTTTTGGCATTTCGATGTGGGCTCGGCCCGCTAGGTACTCGAGAGATTCAACAAATGAATAGCCGTTATAGTTTTCTAAAAAAGTAAAAATATTGCCTGATTTTTTACAGCCAAAACAATGGTAAAGTTGTTTGGTTTCTGAAACCGAAAAGCTTGGACTTTTTTCGTTGTGATCAGGAAACGGGCAAAGCCCCATATGTTGGTGGCCGCGACCTTTAAGCTCGGTATACTGAGATATAATATCAACGATGTTATTAGCATCCCTGACTCTTTCGATAAAATCCTGGCCATACCTCAAAAGAGTGGACTCCTATTGGAGAAGGGACTTAACAATCTGACTGACAAGTTTGTTGTCGGCGTTTCCTTGGGTTTTTACAGTCACAGCTTGCATAACTTTACCCATGTCTTTGGGTGAGCTGGCACCCACCTCGGTGATTGCAGCTTGAATCATTTTTTTAAGATCATCCTCGCTCAATTGAGCGGGTAAATAAGTTTCAATCACTGCAAGCTCAGTTTTTTCTTTAAGAACCAAATCATCACGCCCTGCTGCTGTGAACTGCTCGATAGAGTCTTGTCTTTGCTTACATAACTTTTTTAAGACACCCATGGCATCTTGATCGGTTAATGTATTGGGACGAACTTCAATTTCTTTATTTTTAAGTGCTGATACAACAAATCGAAGTGTCGAGACAGTATCACTGTCTCGAGACTTCATTGCTGTTTTCACATCCTCTAAAATTTTATCTTTGAGTGACATGTTTATTCGAAACCTTTTCTAGCTTTCTTTACAGAACGTTTACGTGCTGAAAGGGACTTTTTCTTAAGACGTACACTGGGTTTTTCGTAGTGTTCTCTCTTTTTAATTTCAGAAAGAACTCCTGACTTTTCGCAAGATTTCTTAAAACGACGGAAAGCCATTTCGAAACCTTCACCTTCACGTAACTTAACAAATGACAATTGAATCACCTTCCCTTCACGATAAGTTGATTGGTATAGCAGAGTTAAATGGCTAAAACAACTGAAGTCGACTATTAAAAGGGCACATATGAAAGACGATTCTTACTACCTTAATATCTGCCTTAAACTGGCTCAGAAAGCTGAAACCATGGATGAGGTCCCCATCGGGGCCCTGGTTGCCAATACCCAAACGGGCCAGATCATTGCAAAAGCCTATAATCTTAAAGAAAAAATCCAGTCCCCACTGGGACATGCTGAAGTTTTGGCAATCCACAAAGCCTGCAAAAGGCTCAACTCTTGGCGCCTCACGGGCTATACCCTTTTCTCAAGCCTTGAGCCCTGCGTCATGTGTTCGGGTGTCATTATCCAATCCCGCCTTGATCGAGTGGTGTTTTCAGCCCCTGATTTAAAGGGTGGCGGTCAGAGCCTTTTTGAACTTCTTAAAAACCCAAATCTTAATCACCGTCTTGACTGGAGCTCTGGGACTTTGCAGGTTCAAAGCCAAGAGCTTCTACAAAACTATTTTAAATCCAAAAGATGACGGTTCTTTAATTTATGACCTTTATCTAGCCCCATGCCTATTGGGACGAGCATCCCATTTTTTTTTGCTCTGTTTCGTCTGGCTTTTCAGCGAAAAATCTTTTGAGTTAAAAATAATGCTCTATAATAAATATGATGATC
>CAYMBT010000354.1:0-1829 GCA_964388755.1 uncultured Pseudobdellovibrionaceae bacterium
GAGAGAGAGTTGGTAGCTTCTTTCTGGTCTAATTGCTTTGAAAAGGTCACCCAGGACCCAAATGAAAGTTGACTGACTTTAACCCCTGCCCGACCTAATCTTCGATATTCCATGTGCTAGCTCCTCTTTTTAAAACTTTCAGTTGGATGACACAATAACGAGAACGACCGCATTCGACCAGCTCTTGCGCACCGCCAGCTTGGAAGTGGGATCTTTCTATTTTCCGTGGGTTAAATGTGGATAATCCGGTCTTCGCGAGCGCGCGGGCGTGATGGAGTGGCTGATTGGGTTCGTTGGCCGCTTGCGCCCTGATTTGGGTACAAATCAGGGTCCTTTTTTAGGAAAAACAAAGATAAACAACATAGATATAAAAAAACCTCTGCATTTCATGCGGATCTTTTGTTGAGATTTTTTTACGAGAAAAACTTCACGAAAGGATTTTGCATGGATGCAAAGGTTCAAGGATATCTTCCATATATTTTTCGTTCTTTTCAAGGATTTCAAACCAAAGACATCAAGGAATATCGAAAAGAATGCCGAATGGAATTAATTTTGGAGTCTGACAAAGGGCGAAAGCGCCTTTGCAATAGGTGTGGCTGTGAGCTTGGGAATCTACATGATAGGTACTGGGTAAAGGCGAAGCATTTAAAGGCTTTTAACTGGAACGTAGAGGTCTGTTTTTTTCGTGAGAAAAGGCACTGTGCTACCTGCAAGAAAGTCAGATCCGAGTGGATTGATTGGATCTGTCCAACATCACCGCATATGACCTTGGAACTTTGTTGGTGGATCAATCGATTATCCGAGATCACAACGGTGCTGTCGGTCTCAAAGCTTGAGAGCATTGATAAGATGACCTGTTACGGGGTGGATAAATATATTTTGCAAAGGTTACTTCAAGGCTATGAGATCCCGAAAGTGAGCCATATCTCAGTCGACGAAGTTTATGCAAGGTCCCCAAAGCAGCAGAAAGAGGATGAGACGAGAGATGACTTATTTTTGACAGTAATTATTGATCACCGGACACATAAGGTGATCTGGGTCAGCCAGTCACGTCGTAAAGAAGCTCTAGATACTTTTTTTGCAATGATAGGCCCGGATAGCTGCAAACAGATCAAGGTGGTGACTTGTGATCAGCATCGTGGCTATGCGGAGAGCGTGGCTCAGTATTGTCCAAATGCTGAACTAGTGTGGGACAGGTTTCACCTGGTGCAGAATTTTAACGAGGCTCTGAATGAGGAGCGGAAAAAGGAGTGGGACAAGTACGGAGATCCTGAGCAAGACGATGATCTTTTGGCTGGGAAGTATCGTTATATTTACCTGACCAAATCCAAGAATAGATCTGAAAAGGATCGGCGGCATATCAAGGAAGTGATGAGCAGAAATGAGAAGATTAGCTATATGGAGTTTATCAAAGAGCACTTCCATAAAATGTTTGATTGTAAGACCGAACTTGAAGCCAGAGAAATGCTCAACGAATGTTACGACTGGTCTTATCAAGCAAAGGCCTGGGATTTGGTGAAATATTTTTGGAACTTAATGGAAAGAGATGAGCTCTGGAATTACTTCAAGCATCGAATCACGAGTGGAGTCTCCGAGGGCATAAACCGAGCGATTAAGACTCTCAAATGGCAAGCTTACGGCTACAAGGACATGGCTTATTTTGCTCTGAAGATAATGCAGAAATGTGGCTACCTGAACTCCAAATACGCATTATCTTGGCTCTATAACGAAAATAACTGACCCACAAAAAGAAGAAAGAGGGTCTTCAGTGTCGAATAATGTGTTCTCATTGAATTTTTTCCACTGTGCCTGAGCTCTTACAGAAACCT
>CAYMBT010000355.1:0-1822 GCA_964388755.1 uncultured Pseudobdellovibrionaceae bacterium
ACCGGCAAGATCAGCGACGTTCAACTTTCGCAGATCGTGCGCGACGTCTTCCCCCTGACGCCCAAGGGCATCATCGAGCACCTGGACTTGCGCCGTCCGATTTTCCGCACGACCGCGGCTTACGGCCACTTTGGCCGCGAAGAAGACAGTTTCACTTGGGAAAAACTCAACAAAGTTGAAGCTCTAAAATCATTTTTTAAAATGTAAAAAAAGCTCTGGCCTCTTAAAGAATACATAGCCATTTTTTAAGAGGTCATGTTAAGTTCTTCAGTTCCTATGGATGCTTCACGAATTCGCAATTTCTCCATCATTGCCCATATTGATCATGGCAAGTCCACATTGGCTGACGGAATCATCCATTTTACCGGTGGTCTTACTGATCGCGAAATGAAAGAGCAAGTTCTCGACTCTATGGAGATCGAGCGTGAACGGGGCATCACCATCAAGGCCCAAACCGTACGGCTTATTTATCGTGCTGACGACGGTCTTGATTATCAACTCAATCTTATCGATACCCCAGGACATGTTGATTTTAGTTATGAAGTATCAAGGTCTCTTGCTGCTTGCGAAGGGGCCCTTCTTGTTGTGGATGCAGCTCAAGGTGTTGAAGCCCAAACCTTAGCCAACGTTTATTTGGCTCTTGAGGGTAATTTAGAAATCATTCCGGTTCTTAATAAAATTGATCTTCCTGCCGCTGATCCAGACGCCGTGATTCGACAAATTGAAGATGGTATTGGTATTGATTGCTCTGATGTTGTTTTAGCCAGTGCCAAAGAAAAGCGCGGTATTAAAGAAATCCTAGAGCAAGTGGTGGCAAAGATTCCGCCTCCCAGTGCCAATATCAATAAAACCCTTCGAGCCCTTATTTTTGACTCTTGGTTTGATAGTTACCAAGGTGTTGTTGTTCTCTGCCGAGTGGTGGATGGTGTGGTTCGTAAAGGTGATAAGATTAAATTTATGTCTACCGACGCCAATTTCGAAGTTTTAAAACTTGGATTTTTTACCCCAACTCCTTTAACAACCGATGAAATTTCAGCAGGTGAAGTGGGCTTTTTAATTTGCGGAATCAAAAGTATCCGCGACGTTCGAGTGGGGGATACCATCACTCACCAAAAAAACGGCGCCACAGAAATTTTAGCTGGCTTTAAAAAAACCAAGCCCATGGTTTTTGCTGGAATCTTTCCGGTAGAGTCTCCCGACTTTAAAGAGCTTGAAGTGGCTCTTGAAAAATTAGCTCTTAACGATTCAAGCCTCACCTATGAAGTCGAAAGTTCTGCAGCCCTCGGCTTCGGATTTCGCTGCGGATTCTTAGGCCTTCTTCATATGGAGATCGTACAAGAGCGTCTCGAGCGAGAATTTAATCTTAATCTCATCACCACAGCACCGACAGTTGTTTACAAAGTTTATGATCACAAAGGTCAGTTTGTTGAACTTGAAAACCCAGCTGATTTGCCGGATCCCACAAAAATCGAACGCATCGAAGAGCCCATCGTAAAAATGACCATCCATACCCCTTCCGAATTTATCGGAAGCATTTTAAAACTCTGTGAAGCCAAGCGCGGTCAGCAAATTGGGATTGATTATATCTCTGATGTGAAAGTGGTGATTAACTACCGCCTACCCATGAGCGAGATGGTGATTGATTTTTATGATAAATTAAAAACACTCTCTCGCGGTTATTCATCCATGGAATACGAAGTGGCCGATTATCAGCCCGCTGATCTGGTTAAACTTGATATTCTCATCAATGCCGAGCCGGTGGACGCCTTATCGGTCATTACCCATCGCGCACAGGCTGATTTTAAAGCTCGATCTCTGTGTA
>CAYMBT010000356.1:0-1808 GCA_964388755.1 uncultured Pseudobdellovibrionaceae bacterium
TTTGTTTAGCAGCTATTTTAGATGGGGCTATTATGGGGGATCATTGTTCACCAATTTCTGACACCACTATTATGAGTTCCATTTCAACGGACTGTGATCTATTGAGTCATGTGCGAACGCAGCTGCCTTACAGCCTCATTGTTGGTTTTTTAGCTCTTATTTTTGGCTATATCCCAGCAGGGTTTTCTTTGCCGCTCATGGTAACGATCTCTTTGGCTTTTTTAAGTATGATCGGCTTGTTTTTAATGATTAAATTATGGCCCTCAAAAAGGAGAGCAATTTTATGAGCGAACTTAAAATCACCATGGATGATGTTCTGACAGCTCAAAAAAATATTTCGCAAGTGGCGCGAAAAACTCCGGTGAGTCTTGGTATTGGCGAACGCCTCAGGGATCAAAATATTCATCTTAAATTAGAAAACCGCCAATTGACTGGAAGTTTTAAAATTCGAGGTTCACTGAATAAAATTTCAACTTTGACTGAAGCCGAAAAAAAACGGGGAGTCATTGCCGCCTCTGCCGGTAACCATGCCCAAGGTGTGGCCATGAGCTCGAAACTCTTTAATGTGAAAAGTAAAATCGTGATGCCACTGGCAGCACCTTTGATCAAAGTCAGTGCCACAAAATCTTATGGGGCCGAAGTGATTCTTCATGGTCGCTATTTTGACGAGGCCTTTAAAAGGGCCCAAGAAATCGCCAAAGAAGAAAATCTAGTTTTTGTTCATCCCTATGAAGACCCAGCGGTCATAGCAGGGCAGGCCACCATTGGCTTAGAAATCCTTGAAGCTCTGCCCGATGTTAAAGAGATCGTGATCCCTATTGGTGGTGGCGGTCTTATTGGTGGGATTTCTTTTGTGATCAAAACACTTCTGCCCAGTTGCAAAATCTATGGTGTGGTGTCTGATCAAACCCCAGGCATGATGGAGATGAAAAGTGGCCAAGATCTTTCGCGCCGCGAATTTATCTCGACCATCGCTGATGGAATCGCGGTTAAAAATCCAAGCCCCCAAATGTATAAACATTATATCGATCCTTATGTTGATGAAATTGTATCGGTGACCGATGAAGAATTAGCCCAAGCCATTGTTTACGGCATGGAGAACGAGAAAACCATTCTTGAAGGTTCTGGGGCCGCAGGCCTTGCCGCCGTCCTTAACGATAAATTAAAACTTGTTGGTCCGACTTGCATTGTACTTTGTGGCGGAAACATTGATCTTAATCTTGTGAACTCTGTGATCGATACAGGACTGAGAAGAAACGGGCGCCTGGCTCGAATTTCAGTGATCGTTAACGATTTACCAGGAGAACTGGCGGCTCTCACTAAAGATTTTGCTGATTCTAGAGCCAACGTTCTTGATGTGATCCATGATCGCGTGAGTCCTGAACTTTCTTTAAGACAAACCAGAATTGATTTTTTACTTGAAACCATGAGTTTTGAACATATCTTAGAGATCAAAGAAAAAATCCGTAAAAGAAATATTTGGATACTAGAAAGGTAACTGGTCATGCGCGTTTCACCTGAGATCGAATCCCTTATCCCCTATAAAACGGGCAAACCCATCGAAGAAACCAAAAGAGAACTGGGTCTAACAGAAGTCATAAAGCTTGCCAGTAACGAAAACCCCATCGGTCCAAGTCCCAAGGCGGTCGAAGCCATAAAAAAATCCTGTGATGATTTATCCCGTTATCCCGACCCCAGTTGTTATAGGTTACGGCAAAAATTAGCAGCCCAGTGGTCATTAAGGGCTGATGATATTGTCATCGGCACTGGATCTAACGAACTGATTGATCTTTTAGTCAGAGTTTTCT
>CAYMBT010000357.1:0-1790 GCA_964388755.1 uncultured Pseudobdellovibrionaceae bacterium
ACACTCGAAATAGGTCTGATGGGCTTTTAGAAGAAAGGGTGAGCTCGCGAAAAAGCATTTTTGTGCCGGTGAGGGCACAAAGCCGAAGGCGGGCCCAAAATTCCTTGGGTGTTTTGTTGGTGGGAACTGTGGCTCGGCACAGCTTAAGAAGGTACTTTTAGATCGGTCAGAACGACGTTTGTTTGCTGACGGCTTTTTCTTTTTGGGGCTTTGTATGTCATCAGCTTAAAAAGTAGAGCAACTTTTTAGAGCTTCCGACTCCCCGGGATTTGTCAGACCTTTTTGAGGTCTTTTCATCTCCCCCCTTGTTGGAATAAGATATAGCAAGCCCTTTGGTATAAGTGATTATAATTATCCTGACCATAGAAATATCTTATAGTTAGTTTTTAGTCGGTTCTTTCTTTATTACAGTTAAAATTACAGGCTGCTCTGTCAGTTAAGTTATTGAAAACAGTGATAAGAAAAATTAACAGCACTCTGCATTATCTAAAGTGACGGAAAGCGGCCTCCAGCAAGGCTTTGCTGCCTGTGGTAAAAATAATTTTGAAATGTAAAGATTACACCTTTTACCAGGTCAAATTCCAGTTAAGAACATGTGTTCAACTTATAGGCTTTCTTTGGTAAAAGACTCGTATCATGGATAAAAACAAAAACGATTCGATCATTGAGCCTGATACACCCCCAAAAGTTGATCCATCAACACCGGTCGATGAATATAACCCCATGGGTTTTAGTCCCGATGAGCTGCAAAAAGAATTTCAGGATCTTATCGAAAAGAAATTTGGCGGTCGTGTACAAGTGATGACTATGATGGATGGTGTATCCGTAGACTCTAGTGAAAAAAAAGAGAATCAAGATCCAGTTGAAGAAGAAGAAAATAAAATTCACTTTGATGGAATTAATAACTTTAATTTTAAACCCAAAGATATCAAACATTACCTTGATCGTTTTGTAATTGGTCAAGATGAAGCTAAGAAAGCTTTAGCCATTGCTGTTTGTGATCACTACAACCATCTTAAAAACGAAATTTCTGAAGACAACGAATTTGCACTTAAGAATTATCAAAAACAAAATGTTCTGCTTTTAGGACCAACCGGAGTTGGAAAAACCTATTTGGTCAAATTAATCTCTGATTTAATTGGTGTCCCTTTTGTTAAGGCTGATGCCACCCGCTTTAGTGAAGTGGGTTACATGGGAGCCAACGTTGATGACATCATTCGAGATCTTGTGCAGAAAGCCGGGGGTGATGCCAAACGCGCTGCCAGCGGTATCGTGTACGTCGATGAAGTTGATAAGTTGGCCTCTAAAAAAGATTCCAGTGGTCGTGATGTGAGTGGGCGAGGAGTGCAGTTTGGCTTTTTGCGCCTTCTAGAAAACACCGATGTTGATTTGAACGCGAGCCACGATATAGCTTCGCAGTTTAAAACTCTGATGAGTTTTCAAAAAAAAGGCAAAGCTGATAAAGAGATCGTTAACACAAAAAACATCTTGTTTATTTTTAGTGGTGCCTTTCACGGGCTTGAAACAATTATTAACCAACGTTTGCAAAATAAATCCATTGGTCTTCATGCTGACAAAAATAAAATAGAGTTTTCAGAGACTCTTAAAAAACTTGAAACCAAAGATCTGATTGATTTTGGTTTTGAACACGAATTTATTGGTCGATTGCCTGTGAGGGTTTCGTGCGAGAATTTAAGCGAAGATGATTTGTATCAGATTTTGACTGGCTCCGAGCATTCGATCGTTTTTCAGTATGTTCAATCGTTTAAAAATTACGGCATTGATCTTCG
>CAYMBT010000358.1:0-1739 GCA_964388755.1 uncultured Pseudobdellovibrionaceae bacterium
TCTCTTTGAAAGAGTTTTAGAGATGGGTGACATTGTTTATGATGTTGGGGCCAACTTAGGTTGGTACACCACTTTAGCGGCTAAACTTGTGGGTCCAAATGGTCAAGTTCATGCGTTTGAGCCGGTCCCTAAAATTTATCAAAAACTTTTACGCAACATTGATGCCAATAAAGATGTTAGAAAACAAATTAGTCTTCATGAATTTGCTGTATCTGATATTGAAAAAGATTTTGATCTTTATTCTTACGAAGGCTTGCCCCATGGTCTGACTTCTGCGAAGGCACTTTATGGCGGGAATTCCGAAAAAGTGAATTCTATCAAAGTCCATGCGAAAACTTTGGATCAGATATGGCTATCTACTGGAAAACCAAAAGTAAAAATGGTCAAAGTGGATGTGGAGGGTGTCGAGTACGATGTTCTTCTTGGAGCCAAAAAATTAATCCAAGAACAAGGACCCATTTGGCTCGTTGAGATTAATTATCGCACCTCAGAGGCTTTTAACTGGTCGCCTCAACAACTGTTAGATTTTTTAAAGGCGAATAACAATTACCATTTTATGCGGGTCAATGAGGCTTGGGGAAATCTAAAGCCAATGAACGAGATTAGTGAGTTACGCAACGGTGATGTGGTTTTTTGTTATATTCCAGAAAAACATGGCCACCAGCTCACCGATTCACCCAGGCCACAAAAGCTTCAAGCGTTTAACACTCAGGATCTTCATTAAATGGAAAAAACAAACTTATCCAATCAAAAAGCTTCAAGTCATTGGAATGCAAACCCGGTCGGCCACGAGCGATCGGATCAAAAGCCCGGCGAGAACACTTACTATGACGATATCAGAAATTACCGCTATGGTTATGAAACTCCATTCATAGTCAGACTCTTTGAGCTCAATAACTTACAAAATAAAGAAGTCCTAGAGATTGGTGTTGGAAATGGGATTGATGCCGGTGAGATCGTAAAGGGTGGCGGAACATACACGGGCCTTGATATTACAAAAAAACATTTAGACCTTTCTACAGCCTATCTTAAAAAGATTTTAAAAAAAGATGTCATAAATCCCCATCGTTTGATGGAAGGTGATTTGTTAAGTACAGATTTGGATCGAAAGTTTGATGTTGTTTACTCTGTTGGTGTTCTTCATCACATTGAGCACGAAGCTGATTATTTGAAAAAAATTAAGACTCTCTTAAATCATGATGGAACCCTTAGAATTGCGCTTTATTCAAAATACAGTTTCTTTGGACTTTATATGTATCTGACTTGGATAATTAAAAATCGTTGTAAAGTGAGCTTGCAAACATGGCAGAGTCACCTCGCTGAAAAGACAGATATTAATACTCCAGTAACAATTAAAGTCCGTAGCTTTAGACAGGTTAAGCAAATTTTAGAAGAAAGTGGTTTTAAGATTGTCCGTTATCATAAAAGAGGATTTGTGCAGAACTATATCCCCGTATTCGGAAAATTCTTAAAACCCGACGGGATTGTCCTTAATCTTTTAGGAAGTGTATTGGGATGGTACCATGTTGTTTGGTGCCGATAAAAAACAGGTCCTTTTTTAAATAGATCAGCGGGTATGCATTTTAATGAGCAGACTTAACAATATGACCTTAAAGTCCGAAGTTATTGAAAGTTTGACGACTTGCCCTTAATTATATCCTTAAGGGCGGCTCAAACAATCCGATTAAATTTAAAACTTAACACCCTTCAAAAGCTTATTAAGCTCTTTCCCACCATCT
>CAYMBT010000359.1:0-1698 GCA_964388755.1 uncultured Pseudobdellovibrionaceae bacterium
CTCAGAAGACGGATAAAGTTGTCTTCTAGTTTAGGTTCGTGACTATTAATTTTTAGGATTTCACCTTTAAGCTGTAATTTTTTAAGATCATCAAGCCAATTGTGCTCTTTTTTGATCTGATAATTAACGGACTTTTCACCCTCTGAAACCAAGACATCAACATAGTTCTCGCTAAACTTTGCTTTCAGATCTCTGGGCGTGCCCGATTCAATTTTTTGTCCTCGGTCGATAAATATGATCTCGTCACAAAGTCTTTCAACATCATTCATAAGATGGGTGGTCAATAAAATGGTTGAACCTGATTTTTTAAGGTCCTCTAGAATCAAATAAATGGATTCTGCCGAACTGGGATCAAGCCCCGTTGTGGGTTCATCCAGCAAAATAAACTTGGGCTCGTGGACCAGGGCACGGGCAATCAGAACCCTTTGTCGCAGACCTTTAGATAAGGCCTTGGTTTTGGTCTTTATTTTATCGGTCAGGTTAAGCTTTTCAATGACATCTTGTGTTTTGTTTTTTGGGGCGCCGTAAAGTTGTCTAAAAACATCGATGTTATCAAAAACGCTCAGCTCATCATAAAGGGACTGGGAATCAGGAATATAGCCTATTAAATTATGGATTTTTTTTGGCTCTAGCACTGGATTAAAACCAAAAACCCGCACCTCTCCTGAGGTGGGTTTAAGCTGGCCTGTGATGATGCGAATGGTAGTCGACTTACCGGCCCCGTTAGAGCCCAAAAGGCCAAGGCAGCACCCTGGCTTAAGCTCAAAACTAAGATGGTCAATAGCCTTAAATCCGGCATAATTTTTAACAAGGTCTTTGATATCAAGGGCTAAGGTCATCTAGGGACTAATAACTACAAGAACTGCCATGGTCCTGCAAAGAAATAGCTACTGACTTGATCATTCTGCCCCCTCTTTTTCTGGCGCCCCCACTTTTTTGCCCCATTTATCAGCAAGAAAAGCCTTTTAAGTCTATTTGCTTTACAATCAAAACAAATAATACTATCAAGATCATTCCTTTGCGGGGTTGTAGTAGAGTTGGTTACAACGCTGGCCTGTCACGCCGGAGGTCGCGGGTTCGAGTCCCGTCAACCCCGCCATTTTCAAAGGTACCAAGTCCCTTTTTGTACTGCACCCTTCCAAGATTCTATACCAGCTTAATTTCTGTCTTTATGATCTATGGTTCTTCTCGTCAAATGATAGATTGTTTAAAACACTCACTCAATTTAAGTATTTAAAAACCAGTCATTCTTTTAAGTCCTTGGTTCTGTTTACAGAAGCACTTTGTCATTCTTTAAATTAGATCTCTTGTCGTGTGACTTCATAGTTTAATAAGTCAATGGATCTAAAAAAATCAGATGTCCTATCTCAAGAAGAAAAACAGCAAATATTTGCTCTATGGAATTTGGAATATCCTAAACAATCACTTTTCAAATCATACCTCGAGTTTGACACCTATGTTTCTGGTTTTCTTAATCCAACACACTACCTAATCAAGTTAAACGAGAACGTCCTTGGATGGTTAGGCACTATAACTCGAGAGCATTCAAGATGGTTAATCATAGTCATTCACTCTCACTATCAAAAAATGGGGTTAGGAAGTCAGTTACTTGATGAAATGAAACTCGTTGAAAATGAGATCTCAGCTTGGATCACACCTCACGACAACTATTTTAAAGCTGATGGATCAAACTATAAA
>CAYMBT010000360.1:0-1689 GCA_964388755.1 uncultured Pseudobdellovibrionaceae bacterium
AAGAAGCTCATGTTTTTACCGATCATTGGAATGAAAATTGGAGCGATATGCAGGGCAATCAAATTTTAATCAACGTCAACTCCTTTGAAACGCGGGTGGCTTATCTTGAAAAAGGTATGCTGGTTGATTTTAAAATTGAAAGAAAATTATCCCCAACTTTAGTGGGTACAATCCACAAAGGTAAAGTGATTCGGGTTTTACCCGGCATGCAGGCGGCATTTGTCGATATTGGACTAGAACGAGCCGCCTTTCTTTATGTGGGTGATGTTCGCGAAGAAAAAGATTCCATTCAAAAAGTGATGGGCGGCACGGATTCTATTGAGGATGAAAATCTTCCTGATATGATCGACTCTTCTGAAAAACCCAAAATCCAAGAGCTTTTGCAGCAGGGGCAGTCGGTTTTAGTTCAAGTGGCCAAAGACCCTGTTGGAACAAAAGGCGCAAGAATCACAACCCATATCTCACTTGCTGGACGAAAAATTGTCTATTTGCCGACACTCAATCACGTTGGTATTTCTCGTAAAATCGAAAATGAAGATGAAAGAGAGCGACTTAAAGTCGATATTCAAAACTCAAAAGTCTCTGGCGGCATTATTGTTCGAACTGCCGGAGAAGGAATGACCGAATCTGAACTGGCCACAGACATTGGCTATCTCGAAAAAATTTGGCAAGAAATCCAAATTGGTTATAAAAAAGAAACCGGTATAGGACTGATCTATTCTGAAGTTGATTTTGAACTTCGCGTGCTTCGCGATCTTCTGAAATCTTCGGTTGAAGAGGTTTGGATCGATAGCCAAGAGTCTTTTGAAAGAGCTGTTGAATTTGTTAATCAATACATGCCCAAGTTCAAAAAAGTGATTCATCACTACAACGAATCAGAACCTTTATTTGATAAAAAAGGAGTTTCATTGGATGTGGCTAAAGCCATCGACCGAAAAGTTTGGCTCAGATCTGGTGGCTACCTTGTGATTGACGAAACCGAAGCCCTTGTGGTCATCGATGTGAACACCGGTAAGTATGTGGGCAAAAAAGATCTTGAAGAAACAATTTTTAAAACCAACATGGAAGCCGTCAAAGAAATCGCCCACCAAATCCGCGTTCGCGACTGCGGCGGAATCATCGTTGTGGACTTCATCGACATGGAAGTCTCTGAACATCGTGACAAAATCATGCAAGCCCTGATGGATGAAGTGAAGTCCGATAGCGTTCGCGTCTCTGTTGTCTCAATGACAGGCCTTGGCCTTGTCGAACTCACACGAAAGCGCCTCAGACCAAGCCTTCTTAAGTCATTAACAGAGCCTTGCTTTTACTGCGAAGGTTTAGGCCGCTTAAAGAGAAGAGAAACTTTAATCTCTGATATCGTCAGAGATCTTAATCGCCATATCCAAAAAAATACAAATGTCGAAACCTGGTCTGTACGTTGTCACGAAGATTTAGTGGACTGGGTTTACAGCGAAGAAAGCGAACTCATCAGCCAAATCGAAGGCGACCTCGGCGTCTCAATCATCTTCAAAGCCGACCCCAAACTTCACTGGGAAGAATTCGAATTCGACAAACCTTAGCTTTTTTTTAAATTCTTCTCGCTACTCCGCTTTTTGTTTTTTTATGGGGTTTGTTTTTTCATAGTCCATGATTTTGAGAACTCGGGCTCCTGCCCTCGCTGGAGTCGCCTGCGGCGAGCGCATCCGC
>CAYMBT010000361.1:0-1663 GCA_964388755.1 uncultured Pseudobdellovibrionaceae bacterium
CCAAGGCGCTCACTTTGATCTTTTCATGAAGTGAGTAGTCATGTTATGTGCTTCTCACATGGCCTCCACTTCCAAAGATCTCAAAGTTTTTACAGTCCCTTTTTTTAACCATAGCCTTCAGGTGGTTTACAGCTCTCAAGGACTGGTCGAGATGACTTTTGTGAATGAAAAAGCATCAGCCCAAAAGCGTCTGACAGATTTTGAAAAGAAAATCAAACAAAGTGTCAGTTCTTATTTCTCAAAAAAATCTAAAACCCTTGATATCCCCATCGATTGGCAGCGCCTAGGGGCCACTGATTTTCAAAAGAATGTTTGGCAAGCCATGGCCCAGATCCCTTACGGCGAAGTCATTACCTATTCTGAGTTGGCTCAAACAGTGGGTTCGCCCAAAGCGGCGAGGGCCGTTGGATCAGCCTGCGCAAAAAACCCAATCATTCTTGTTTTGCCTTGTCACCGGGTTGTTTCGACCCAAGGACTTGGCGGTTACAGTGGTGGGGGACTGGCCATTAAAAGAAGATTGCTTCGGCTTGAGCAGTCTCAATAATGCACTGCTATAACAGCCATGGAGCAGCGTTGACACTGGCAATAGCATAGGTGAAGTTGATTTGCTTTTTACTTAAAGGGGTTATTTGATGAAAAATTATTTTTTTACTAGTGAATCAGTATCCGAAGGCCATCCCGATAAAATGGCTGACCAAATCAGTGACGGCGTTTTAGATGCCATCCTTAAAGAAGATCCCACCGCTCGTGTTGCGGCTGAGACCATGATTACCACAGGCATGGCCATCGTTGCTGGCGAGATCTCAACAAAATGCTACGTAGAAATCCCAGATATCGTTCGTAACGTCATCAAAGAGATCGGCTATGACAGTAGCGAAAAAGGTTTTGATTATAAAACTTGTGCTGTTTTAACATCCATCGATCAACAAAGCCCTGACATTGCCATGGGTGTGAACGATGACGGCGGAAAAGAGCAAGGGGCTGGTGACCAAGGTTTAATGTTTGGTTACGCCATCAACGAAACTCCAGAACTTATGCCGCTGACAATCACCCTTTCTCATAAATTGCTTAAAAACTTAGCCGAGAAAAGAAAATCAGGAGCCGTCAATTTTTTACGCCCCGATTCTAAATCACAGGTTACTTTTGAATACGTGAACGGTAAGCCCACTCGTGTTGATGCTGTTGTTATCTCTACCCAACACAGTCCTGACGTGACCCAAAGCCAAATCAAAGAATATGTTGTCGAAGAAGTGATTAAAAAAGTCATCGATTCAAAATGGCTTGATGCTAAAACCAAATTTTTTGTAAACCCAACCGGTCAATTTATCATCGGTGGTCCACAAGGTGATTGCGGTCTAACAGGTCGTAAAATCATCGTCGATACTTACGGTGGCCACGGAGCCCACGGTGGTGGAGCTTTCTCTGGTAAAGACTCCTCTAAAGTGGATCGTTCTGCAGCCTACGCTGGTCGTCACATCGCTAAAAATATTGTTGCAGCCGGTCTTGCGGATCGTTGCCTTGTTCAGTTGGCTTATGCCATTGGTGTGGCCGAGCCTGTTAGCGTCATGGTTGATGATTACGGAACAGGTAAAGTCAGCGCTGACGAACTATCAAAAGCCGTTCGCGAGCTTTGGGGTTTAAAGCCTGCTCAAATTGTTAAAGA
>CAYMBT010000362.1:0-1654 GCA_964388755.1 uncultured Pseudobdellovibrionaceae bacterium
AGCTGGCCAGAAACAGAATGTTGGGCAACGCTTCCAAACGAATTCGAGCAAACCAGTTCTGCAAGATTTCCAGTTTTGTGGGCTGGGGTCATTTTTTTTGGTCTCATCTCAAAAAGATCAACTTGATAGCCCATCTCTGCCAGTTGCAATGCGGCTTCTGAGCCAGCAAGGCCTCCGCCAACAATGGAAATTGTATGATCTGACCTGTTCATGTTAGAACCTTCTTTATGTCTGATGAGAGAGAAAAAAAAATAAACTCTGTGGCTGATGTCCTACAGGGCCTTTTTGAAAATAGCAAGTCACCGCTCTCCGAAGGCTTTCAGCGCTTTCGACTTGAAAAAAGTTGGCCCCAGGTGGTTGGTCTCACGCTCGGCCAGCAGACAAGACCGGTTGATTTTAATAAAGGACTTTTAACTATCGCTGTAAAGAATTCAAGTTTACTGACCGAGCTGCAATTTTTTCGTCAAGACATCACCGAAAAGGTGAATACCCATTTAGGGCGAACCTGGGTCAAAAAAATTCGCTTCATAAGCGAGTAATTTTCATCCCAAAAAACTTGTCTTCTCGCCTTTAGTTGAGTCTTATCTCAACCGCTACTTTCTGTCATCAAGTTGACATTGTCGACAGAAAATTAGGGTCCAGAAATCAACCATCTCCCTATAGATCATTCCCTATCTGGCATTGCCTGTGCTTATACATATTATGGATCACTCTACTAAGAGCCGGAGATATATGTTTAAGCCTATTTTCATTATGATTAAAATCATCCTGCTCTGTACTCAGTGGGTCGAGGCTTCTCCCATTGAAAACCAAGACAAAGGACTAAGAGCAATACAGGTCCATGCTGAAAGAGTAGGGGGTATGACCCACTTTAAATTCAGCGGTCAAAAAGAATGGAATTATGATTTAAAAAAAGAAGGAACAAAAATAGTCATTACGGTTCCTAAGATTGAACAAAAAAGCTCTGACTTTCTTCAAGATTTTAAAAGCCTTTTTGTCAGTGAAATTAAAATTGAAAACGATATTGAAAATAAAAGTAAAATCATTATTACTTTGACCGACGATCGAATCGAAAACTTTGATTACCTGACGCAAAACCCATCTCAGTTGGTGATTGATCTTTTTGTCAGTGACAATAAAATCGCCCAAGAGCTTGAAATCAAAGGTACAAAGCCCATTAAAACAATCACTCAGGTTACAAAAGCAGTTAAGCCACAAGGGCCCATTGACCGCAGACCGGCCTTTGCGGAGTTTTTATCGATTAGCGACAATGGATTTCCATTAGAAATACAAAGCGAAAAAGAAAAAAAAGATGCTGATAATAAAGATCAACCCCGACTGAGTTCATCCAATGATCTGATTAACTTCACGAGTCTACTGTCGCAAACAGATGATGACATGGAAGCTAAAGTGATTGAAGCCGATGGAAATATTTATTTACGATTTCCCATATTAAAACTTCCCAATAAGCATCTTAAAGAGTTGCAAAGTTTTCAGCCTGAATATGTGATTAAAAAATCATACTCTGATGAAAATAAACAGGCACGCCAACTTCTTAATCTCTTTAAAAAAAGAAGCTTTGCCTCTTTTATTGAAGCCAAAAAAGTCTTTAAAAAAACATTTCCTGAATCAAGTTATGACGAAATTTTAAACT
>CAYMBT010000363.1:0-1653 GCA_964388755.1 uncultured Pseudobdellovibrionaceae bacterium
GATAATAGGCTTCAATGGAACCTGGAATCTCGCCGTGGATAACCATTCTTATATCGGGCTTATTAATACCCAGGCCAAATGCAGGTGTCGCTAGTATAATTCCACTGGAGTCCGATAAAAAAGCTCGTTGATTTCTTTTTCGGTCTTGGGCTGAAAGTTGACCATGATAAATATAATGCTCGATACCTAATTTTGATATTTGCTCTGAAAACTTCCTCAAAGATTCAACCAAAGAAAAGTAAACTATTTTTGCGCCAGCATTTTGGTGATGAAGAAAAATAAAGTTTCTGACTTTTTCTTCGAGACCAAAAACTTCTGTGGAGCGAAGTTCAAGATTGGGGCGCTCAAAACCAGAATTAAAAATTTTGGTGTTTTCATCAAGACCAAGACGTCGAAGAATATCTTTTCTCACGGACTCAGTGGCCGTCGCAGTTAAGGCAACAACGGGCGGTTGTCCAAGGGCTAAACGGATTTCTTTCATTCGGGTGTAATCGGGTCTAAAATCGTGACCCCACTCAGAGATACAATGGGCTTCATCAACCGCCATAAGGCTCACTTTGAGTTTTGAAATGATCTCTAAGAAGTCATTTTTGCGAAATCTCTCTGGTGTGACATAAAGAATTTGGATTTGATTTTGAGATAGCTTTTTATAAGTTCTCTCTCTTTCTTCGCGACTTTGAGAAGAGTTGACATAATAAGCCTTAATACCCATTTTTTGAGCTTCATCCACCTGATCTTTCATCAGTGCAATGAGAGGTGAAATCACCACCACCAAACCTTCGAGTATAAATGAAGGCAATTGAAAGCAAAGACTTTTGCCAGAACCTGTGGGCATCAGTACTAAAGCATTTTCGCCGATGAGAAGATGATCAATCACCTCTTTTTGTAACGGACGAAATTCCGTAAATCCCCAATGCTTTTCTAAAACAGAATGGGGGGTCAAGAGCCAAAGACCTTGTTAAGAATAAGTCCAAGCACAATAATTTGGGGCAAAGTCACCAGCGGCAGAAAAAAAGCAATTTTCCAACTTCGAGTGGTTTCTTTAAGGGCCATGATCTCGGTGTAATCGGTAGAAACTCCGGCCATGAGAAATGTAAAACCATTACCCGGTGCATGGGCGGTGTGGACAAGCTCAGCCGCTAAAGGGGCAGAGCCTTCCGAGCAAACTTCAATCACAGTGGCTGCAAAAAGTGTAGCAAGAACTCCCAGTAAATCGGGGCCAAAATAGTTTGCAAACTGCTCGGGGCTTATCACTTCTTTAAGGATAGCTGTTAAAAGAACTCCGATAAATATCCACTTTAAAATGGGCCTGGATTCTTTAAGTCCGTTGATAAAAATCTTTTGGATGACTTGCCACCAAGAATCTTTTGCAGGGTTTTCCCACCAAGACACTTTTTGAAAGGGTTTTGTTTTAAAAGCATTGGGGTTAGGCGGAAGAATTTTTTTCTCAACAAAATAGTCAAAAATAAAACCTGATAAAAGTGCAATAAGAGCCGATAAAACAATAAAAGCCAAAGTCAGTGGTAACCCCACAAGACTCCAAAGTATTAAAGTCATAGAAAACGAATTCCAAGGTGAAGCCACCAGAAAAGCGATCACCTGCCCCAGGCTCGCACCCCGCTCATAAAGTTTCATGGCCACCAGTAAAATACC
>CAYMBT010000364.1:0-437 GCA_964388755.1 uncultured Pseudobdellovibrionaceae bacterium
CACCGGCTGGTGGCTGTTGTCCAGGGTATTGAGTTTGCTGAGTATAAAGTTCAGTGCTTAATGTTTGAGTCGCATTTTGTAAACGCTCAAAAGCACCTTTTAGTTCATCAAGTCCAGCTTCAGAACCTTTGACAGAGACTTTTTTACCTTCATCAATGGCCGTTTGTGCAGCCGTTACAGATTCAGGTTTAAATTTGTCTTTGTTTTCGCTGATCATTTTTTCGGTCTGATAAGTCAGATTATCAAGATCATTTCTGAGCATGACCTTTTCTTTTTTCTCTTTATCAGAGTCTTTATTCATTTCAGCTTCTCGGACCATGCGATTGATTTCGTCATCACTGAGACCTGATTTTGCACGAATCTGAATGGCCTGCTCTTTACCAGTACCCATGTCTTTGGCAGACACATTAAGAATACCATTGGCATCAATATCAAAT
>CAYMBT010000364.1:447-1650 GCA_964388755.1 uncultured Pseudobdellovibrionaceae bacterium
GTCACTTCGATTTGTGGAACACCTCGTGGCGCTGGTGGTAAACCCACAAGCTCAAACATACCTAAAGACTTATTGTCAGAGGCCATATCGCGCTCACCTTGTAAAACGTGAACTTGAACACTGCTTTGACTGTCAGCCGCTGTCGAAAAGACTTGGGACTTTTTAACAGGGATGGTTGTGTTACGCTCGATCAAACGAGTCATCACACCACCTAAGGTTTCTAAACCTAAAGACAGTGGTGTTACATCTAAAAGAAGAACATCTTTCACATCTCCGGCAAGAACTCCACCTTGAATAGCCGCACCCAGGGCAACGACCTCATCAGGGTTCACCGATTTGTTAGGAGATTTTCCAAAAAAATCAGTCACTGCTTTTTGAATGGCTGGAATTCGCGTGGATCCACCAACAAGAATAACCTCGTCGATATCAGCCACAGACCAACCGGCATCTTGCAGAGCTTTTTTACAAGGCTCTAAAGTTCTTTTGACCAAATCAGAAGTCAATTGATCAAATTTAGCTCGAGAAAGTTTAATGTTTAAATGTTTTGGACCACTTTGATCAGCGGTAATAAATGGTAAGTTAATTTCTGTTTCTTGGGTGGCACTGAGTTCGATCTTTGCTTTTTCAGAAGCCTCTTTAAGGCGTTGCAAAGCCATTTTGTCATTTTTAAGATCGATCGCTTGATCTTTTTTAAACTCACTGACAAGCCAATCTAAAATCACGTCATCAAAGTTGTCTCCACCAAGGTGGGTGTCACCGTTGGTCGCTTTCACTTCGACAACATTGTCGCCCACTTCAAGGACAGAGATATCAAATGTACCACCACCCAGATCGTAGACCGCAATTTTTTCGTCAGCTTTTTTTTCAGAACCATAAGCCAGGGCCGCAGCCGTAGGCTCGTTAATAATACGAAGTACGTTAAGGCCCGCAATTTTACCGGCATCTTTTGTGGCCTGTCTTTGGGCATCGTTAAAGTAGGCAGGCACTGTAACAACAGCATCTGTCACTTCTGAACCTAGATAATCTTCGGCGACTTTTTTAAGTTTAGAAAGTACAGCTGCCCCGATCTCTTCTGGTGAAACTGTTTTTTGATTGGCTCCGTCTTTAACACTAAAGCCACAATCATCATTGCCTTTTTTAACGACTTTATAAGGGGCTCTTTTAATTTCTTCTTGAACCTCAGCAAAGCGTCGTCCGATAAAT
>CAYMBT010000365.1:0-1583 GCA_964388755.1 uncultured Pseudobdellovibrionaceae bacterium
GAGCCCTCTGGATAATGATGGGCTAA
The DNA here is from genome assembly GCA_964388755.1 of uncultured Pseudobdellovibrionaceae bacterium. GTDB lineage: Bacteria > Bdellovibrionota > Bdellovibrionia > Bdellovibrionales > JAGQZY01 > JAGQZY01. Next base: position 27 of record CAYMBT010000365.1, read on the forward strand.
TTTTTCAAATTTTGTGGCCACAAAAGTGTGGATGACTGCCATAGCAAAAAGGATAGTTGCGACCAGTTCAAGCGTAGATGGATTCATGATGAGTACTCCCCATTTTATAATGAACACAATTTTATCGGGCTTTTATTGGTGATTCAAGAAAGATAGGATTTTCAATTGACCACTAGACTAGGCCAGTTTTTATAGCTTCTGATAAATGTCTGCAATTTGACGAGCACAACGAAGCCAAGTCAAGGGGGCCGTAAGTTCTTGACCATTCAGTATCAGCTTATTTCTGTAAATGGTATCTACCAAAACTCTTTCCATAGCGGCCATGATTTGCTCGGGATCTTTGGGATTGAGAAGATGGGCGGTATCTCTGCCAACTTCTTCCATGACGCCAAAAGCACTGGATATCACAGGACATCCCATCTTCATCGCCTCAACCATAGCGTAGGGAAAGCCTTCGTAAAAAGAGGGCACAACGGTCGCAATGGCATCGATATATATTTTTTTAAGTTGAGAATCGGGTTTATGGCCCACAATACTGATGCGATCGCGGTGGGGTGAGGTCTTCATGATCTTTAGAATTTGATCAGACCCAAATCCGTTTTCACCCACAATGACCAGTCGAATTTCTTTTTGTAGCTCGCAAAAACCATGAAAGGCTTTAATCACACCTAAAACGTTGCTGCGTTTATCAATAGGTCCCACAAATAAAAAGTAGGGTGCACTAACGATCCGTTGATCATTGAGATTAGAGTTCTCAATAATGTGATCACAACCCGGTTGAACCACATGAACACGGTTCATCATTTTTGGAAAGCGCACTAAAAAATCGTTGTGCACATCATAGCTAGGTACAATCACAGCCTGAGGATCCAGTTGAATCTGCTCTTTAAGATGATTTTGTAACCTGAGAGCCGTTTTCTCGTCAAAATACCCATCGCGAAACATGGCCATATCATTAACACTGAGCACTTTTGTGAATTTATCATTTTCACTTAAAAAACTTCCGCTAGCACCATGAAGGATTGTGCCTTTAGACTGAAACATGGCCCATAATTTTTTAGCCCCATGTTTAATATGAAACTCAATATGGTTTTCTTTCATCGAGCGGGGCTGCTCAAAAACGGCCTCAATATCAACGCCAATACCTTTTAAGGTTTTATAAAGACTGCGAACATAGACCCCTTCGGAGTTCAAGTTTTTAGTCAATAGTGCGGTAACATCAAAAAGAACTTTCATTTTTTAGGACCTTTGGTAGTCGTCTTGGTAACGTGTGATATCGTCTTCGCCAAAGTATTCGCCCAATTGAACTTCAACAAACTTTAATGGTTTATCTGTCGTATTTCGTATGCGATGTTTTGCACCCACTGGTATGTGAATGACTTTACCGATTTCAATCTTTAGGGTTTCGTCATTCAGTACAACTTCACCCTGGCCTTCAACAATCACCCAAATCTCTGAGCGTTTTTTATGGGATTGATAAGAAAGCTGTTGCCTAGGATCAACCGTAATCACTTTGGATTTAAAATGGGGCTCTTCGTAAAGATTACGGTAATATCC
>CAYMBT010000366.1:0-1582 GCA_964388755.1 uncultured Pseudobdellovibrionaceae bacterium
AAGAATTAATCGTCAAGGGTGAACCTACTCGAGTAGGACGCTCTTCGGCCTGAGCATAAATTCGGTCATGATCTTTATCATCCTCCCAACCGTTAAGATCTGTTCTGATTAATCGATCAAGCCGCTGAATATGCCATCTTCTTAAGGTTCTCTCGCTGGCCTCATGGTAGGGTTCTGGAAATCCACCAAATTTAAACAGATTCTCGAGATAATTTAACTTATAGCCTAATTCAGAAATTGTGTACGGATGAAGACGATAATAGTGATACCGACCAAGGAGTGAGTCCCCGCCCTTACGAAAATGATCGAGTCGAGCAGAGCCTGTTACTAAAAATGAATGAGACTTTTTAAGGGTGTCGTAAAATCCTTTAACAAGATTTCTCCAATTTTTAAATTTATGAATTTCATCCAAAACAATGAGCGGCTCTGTTTTGGGCCACTCTCTGTTTTTGATTTTTTTTTTGTCAATCTCACTGTCCCAATTTAAATAAGCAGGATGACCGTCGTGATAGTTTTTGATTAACGATTGTGAAAGTGTGGTCTTACCAACTTGACGAGGCCCCCCCAAAAAAACCATCTTTTTTTTAAGGTCTTCTTTTATATAGGGCTCTAGATAACGCGTTAGTATTTTGGACATAACTCCAATTTACTCATGAGTATTTTGGAGTCAAGTCCAATTTACTAATGTCAGGTCTTACAGCTAGTGCCGAGCAGCCACTTCTCTCACAGTTTTAATCACGTGCTCGATGTGGGCCTCGGGCATATCGGCGTAAAGCGGAAGGCTTAAGACTTCCTCGCAAATTGTCTCTGTAACCTCGAGCCCTGATGTTGGGGCAAAGTGGCTCAGCGCTGGCTGTTGGTGCATGCCTTTAGGATAATGGATGGATGTGGGTACACCTTTATCACTGAGTGCTTTTTGAAAGTTAGCGCGATCTTTGACTCGTATGGTGTACTGAGCATAAACAGAATCACGATCTTCACCAATCACTGGAGTCATGATGTTACTGATAGACTTTAAGCCATCATCATAAAATCGAGCGACTTTTTGTCTTTGCTCGATCTCCCAAGGATAACGATCAAGCTTCACTAACAAAATCCCGCATTGCAAAGTATCAAGACGTCCGTTTATGCCAAGCTTAGTGTGATGGTAACGGGTCTCTTGGCCGTGGTTTCTGATTTGAACAAGTTTATCGTAATCTTCTTTGCTTTGGCAAAACACAGCTCCACCGTCGCCAAAACAACCTAAGGGTTTGGCCGGAAAGAAGCTTGTGCAAGAGTAACGGCTTAGATTACCGCTTCTCTTACCCTTATAAAGGGCACCAAAACTTTGGGCGGCGTCCTCCATGACCACTAAACCATGCTTTTCGGCAATGGCGTTGATTTGATCCATATCGGCCACTTGACCGTATAAAGACACTGGTAAAATGCCTTTGGTTTTTGAAGTTATATTTTTTTCGATCAGCGCAGGATTAATGTTAAAAGAGGCGGCATCGATATCGACGAAGACCGGTTTTGCGCCGATCAAGGCCACCATTTCGGCGGTGGCAAAAAACGACATGCTTGGGACTATGATTTCATCTCC
>CAYMBT010000367.1:0-1581 GCA_964388755.1 uncultured Pseudobdellovibrionaceae bacterium
CGCTCTGATGAAACCGATGAGAGAGAAGGCAATGGTCAGCAGCCCCAAGGCGAAAGCCAGTTTTATCGCGCTTTAACTGAAGAAGAATTGGCTCAGGTGATCGAGAAGATCAAGAGTCACGAAGGCATTCAAAAAAATGGTTTAATTGTGATGTCAAGCTTTGAGCAAAATCAAAATATTGTAAAAATACAAACTCCAGAAGGTAAAGTTCTACGCCGATTTATTGAAAAGGATTTATTTAATTATCTTTTTAAAGAAAGCGAAGATTCTCTTCAGCTGGTCAAAAAAATCGCCTAAATAATCAAGCTGGATTAAAGTCATTTAAGACAATGTCAAAATTTTGTCGTTTGTTGTTTTATAGAAACGAACACGCTCTAGAGAACGCCCTTTCACCTTTCGTCGGTGACATATTAATGACTCACTCTAAGATCAAAAAAACCAGCATAATAAAGATTGTACAAGGGGGATTATTGCCACCAATACAATTCGGAGGTTTAGCTTCAGGGTTACCGCCTAACATAGTCGAACAGATTATGCAGAGCGAGCGTATTCCTATACAGAATATGGAAGCTAAAAAAACTAATCTTGATTCAAAGCTTAAGCTTGTGGGTGATTTAGAAACACGCATGAGAAAGGTCGAAGACACTCTGAAAGATATTATTGGTAGCGGTGGATTTAAAGATTACTCGTTACAGCTCTCAAAAGAGGGGGTCATTGCCGGAGCGGTTGATCCTACCCAAGCTCAAACCGGTTCATGGGCCATAGAAGTTTTAAAGCTTCCTAAAAATTCGGGTCGTATGACCAATGGGTTTCCTGACCGCGACACCACACAGATGGGTGTGGGGTATCTTAAATTTGATACTCCCGATGGTGAAGAACAAGTTTACATCAATGACAATAATAATACTTTAGATGGAATCGCAAAAGCTGTGAATGATGCCAACATAGGCATTCAAGCTTCGGTCATTACTGACGTCAACCAATCCGACTATCCCCATAAAATAATTTTTAGTAGCCAAAAATACGGAAGTGGTAACGATGTCGCGTTTCCCACGGTCTATCTTCTTGATGGTGACCATGATTTTTATTTTGATGAAGAAAGACAAGCTGAGAACGGAAAAATAAAACTTAATGGTTTTGAAATCGAAGTCGATCAAAAAAAGCTAGAAAACTTAATACCTGGGGTGAACCTGGATCTTCTCAGTGCCGAGCCCGGAAAAGAAATCACGGTCGGAGTCACCGAAAATTATGAGGCGATCAAAGGTAAGATGGATGAGTTTGTGAATTCTATGAACTCTGTTTTAAGCTTCATTCAACAACAAAATAAAATGGATGAGAATACTGACACAACAAAGACTCTCGGTGGAGACTCAATGATCCGCAGTGTAGAGATGCGGATGCGGTCCCTGATTCAATCGGGATCTTATAGCACTGGTGCAGGTATTAATCGAATTGCCCAGCTCGGGGTTGAATACAATAGAAATGGAACGCTAGAGTTTGATAAAGAGAAATTTAATAAAGTTTTACAAACAGATCCAAAGGGTGTGGTTCAGTTTTTAAGGGGCGACGGCAGTCGAGGTT
>CAYMBT010000368.1:0-1565 GCA_964388755.1 uncultured Pseudobdellovibrionaceae bacterium
CACTGAAGAGAACATCACACTAGGTTTTAGTGATGTTCAGATGATTTCAGACAAAAATATATTTCCTGTAAATCAAAACGGTATAGAAACAATTGAAACTGTGTCCGGGGCCAAAGGCTCGTTAAAGTCCACTCTAAAACTGAACTCCAAAAACGGAGTGGTGGCAAATAAAGAGAATCTTAAGCTGGTTGCTGATGGAAATCGAGTAAAGATAGTTTATGACCCCAAAAATCATATTGTGAGCACTGAGGTCGGTGCTGGCGAGACTCAACTGACGAGTTTTTCTTCGGGAGTTAGTCCGGTCGCAAAAGAGACCAAGATAAACAGCCAGGCAGAAAAAAACAGTTTAAAAGAATCTGAAATTCCAGTTCTGGCTAATGTGGATAAATCAAAGGTGACGAGTACGGGTAGTCCATTTTTTAAACTTGTAATGAGTCTTTTGCTCATCGGGGCTATGTCGTTTGGATTAATTTTGTTTTCAAGGTGGTATGCAAAACGAAATAAGAAAGATCTTGATAACAATAGAATCAGAGTGCTCACGCAACACAATCTGGGGCCAAGAAAGCAACTGATGATTGTACGTGTTGCTGGTGAGTCAATCCTAATTGGAGTGACGGACACAAACATATCATTGATCAAATCACTTTCGCTATTGGATGAGGACATTCCTGATCAGACAGCTACGGACTTCATGCAATCTATGACATCCGCAGATGCAGCTGAGGAGAGTAAAATTCTGAAAGCCGCAAAGAAAGATACTTTGGTTAAAAAAGATCTAGCGAAGGCAAAAGCCAAAGTGGAAGTGGATGAATTCGTTATTGGGAATATACAGGATAAAATATCCACAACACTGAAGGGTATGCGGAATATATGAAGTCGAATAGACTTTTACTTTTTATGGCGGCCCTTGCCGGATTGTTTCTAGCAAAGACTGCCTATGCACAAGGAGTATCACTACCTACAGTGAATCTGGGTTTCAAGACTGTCAACGAACCGCAAGAGCTGGTGACCAATATAAAGATTCTTTTGGGGCTGACCATTCTGACATTGGCTCCGGCAATTTTGATCATGATGACGAGCTTCACTCGAATAGTAATTGTCTTGTCATTTGTACGGCAAGCGCTAGGGACACAAAACATGCCCCCCAACCAATTGTTGGTCGGTTTATCACTATTTATTACACTTTTTATCATGTCTCCGTTTTTTAATAAAATAAATGCCGAAGCCGTACAGCCTTTTTTAAACGGAACAATTAAACAAGATGAAGCCATAGATAAAGCTCTTAACCCGATCCGTGGGTTTATGTTTAATCAGACGCGTGATGCGGATTTGTCATTATTTGTTGAGCTTTCAAGAATGCCGCAACCAAAAACGCGGGCCGATGTGCCGACTCATGTTTTGATTCCTGCATTTATCATTTCGGAGTTGAAAACGGCATTCCAGATTGGGTTTATTATTTATCTACCTTTTTTAGTAATTGATATGATTGCAGCCAGCGTCTTGATGGCCATGGGTATGATGATGTTGCCACCCGTGATTATTTCATTGCCTTTTAAAATTATGCT
>CAYMBT010000369.1:0-1545 GCA_964388755.1 uncultured Pseudobdellovibrionaceae bacterium
TATGTGGCGGGACATTATTCCATTGCCAATTACCTGGGTATCCCCTTTATCAGTGGCGCTGGCGAGCTAGCACCCGTGGCGGCAACCATCGTTGCTGCGGGTCTTGGATTTCTGTGGTTTAACACCTATCCGGCGCAAGTCTTTATGGGCGACCTTGGAAGCCTTTCTTTGGGGGGGTTTTTAGGGATCATGGCTGTTCTAACAAAAAATGAACTGGTTATGATTTTACTGGGTGGTGTTTTTGTGGTCGAGGCACTTTCTGTGATCACTCAGGTCGCCAGTTTTAAACTCACGGGTAAGCGCATCTTTCGTATGGCGCCTATTCATCACCATTATGAGTTAAAAGGTCTTGATGAGACTAAAATCATCGTTCGATTTTGGATTGTTTCAATTTTATTAGCTGTATTAAGCTTAAGCACGTTAAAACTGAGGTAGAAAAATGTTTACAGACGTATCGCAATTAAAAGATAAAAAAATTATGGTTGTTGGCCTCGGCCGCACCGGTGTTTCGCTCACACGTTTTCTTTGTGAAAACGGTGCCAAAGTCACAGTCACTGATCACAAGTCCAAAGCGGAACTTGTGACCTCGTTAGAGCAAATGCAAGATCTTGCCATTGAGTTTGATCTTGGCGGTCACACACCCAAAAAGTTTCTTGAACAAGATTTGATCGTATTAAGTCCTGGTGTTTCGCCATTCCTTAAAATTTTTGAATACGCTAAAAATCATAACGTCAAAGTCACCGGTGAATTTGAATTTGCCTGTTGGTTTGTCAAAGAACCCATTATTGCCATCACTGGAACAAACGGAAAGACCACCACCACCTACCTTATTTACAAGATGCTCAAAGAGTCAGGTGTTGATGTTTGGGTGGGTGGCAACTATGGCCCACCGGTGGTTGATTATCTTCGTTCGGGTAAAAAGGCTAAGGTTCTTGTTCTTGAAGTTTCAAGTTTTCAACTTGAGCATTGCGAACGTTTTACGCCACAAAATATTGTTTTCACTAACTTGGCTGAAAATCATCTTGATCGCTACAAAACCATGGAGGAGTACGTCAACGCAAAAAGACGAATCTTTCTTAACACGAACCAAGCCACGACCAGCATCCTTAATGCCGATGACAATGCGGTGATTGAGCTGGCTCGAGATCCTGCCGTTCAACGTGGTCGTATTTTTTACTTCTCTTGCAAAAAAGCCTTAGAGCCACAAATTATGAATATTGGTGGTGTGGTCAATATGAAAAAAGAACTTAAAGTTCGCACAGGACCAGAGATTGAATATCTCTCTGTCGGTGATATGAGAGCCCGCGGCCAACATATGATTGAAAACTTTATGGCAGCCCTTCTGGCCGCCCGCGAGCATGGGGCAACCAATGCTGCCATTCAAAAGGTCATCAACGAATTTAAAGGAATCCCTCACCGTATCGAGTACGTTCGGCGCGTGGGTGGAGTTCAGTTTTTTAATGATTCAAAAGCCACCAATGTCCACTCTGTGAAAAAGGCTTTGGATTCTTTTGACGAAAATGTAATTTTAATTATGGGCGGAAA